>CAYJGI010000006.1:9090-20246 GCA_964369705.1 uncultured bacterium | reverse complement strand
ATTTCTGCTCAGACGTATTTATTAGACTTTTATCAAAGCCTTGGTTTTGTTCCCGTATCTCCCGAATACTTAGAAGATGGCATTCCCCACGTAGAAATGCTTCGCAAAAAATAATCCCTCAAAAAGCTCTAACGCTACCAATCAAAAAGCCCATAGACAATTCCATGGGCTTTTTTTGTCTGTAATAGATCTTTACTATAGCGCTATGACTCAATTTGATCTGTGGTTTTGAAGTGGACTTTGGCCACTTGATAAAGGGCTTCTTTTCCGTGGATTTTGGCGAATTCCTTCGCCCCTTCTAAGACGAGGCTTCCCGCACCTAAAGGGAAAGAAAAGGAATACGCCTTCTTTAATTCTTCCATTTCTTTTAGAAAATAAAACCTGGCCACCACACTGGCGGCGGCCACGGCAATATGATCTTCTGCCTTGGGTCTTTGGAAGACTTGAATCGCTCCATGACTGAAACGTGCTCTAAAAGCCCGTGGTATCGTGTCACCACTGGCAAATTGATCCACTAAGATTTTATCAATGCCGTACTTTTGGTGTAGTTTTTCCGCTACTTTGGCGTGTTCCTCTGCTAAGAGGTGATTGAGGTTATTGATTCTTTCGTATTGTCTGTTGTAGTGTTCTCCCCCTAGGATGCTGACTTCCCCGTGGGCCTTTTGTAAGAGTAGGGGGGCCACTTCTAAGACTTTGCTATCGGTCATTTGTTTGCTATCTTTAATGCCGAGCTTTAGGAGTTCTTCTCCAACCTCTTGACTTGGGATATAGACGGCTGCCGTCACTAAGGGGCCAAAGTAATCCCCTTTGCCACTCTCATCGCTCCCTGTAAAGATGGCTTCTTCAGACTTTAAGCAAGGGGATTTCTCTTCTTTCTTTTGAGATGGGAGCGTGGCCGATGAACCTTCAATCATTCCTCTCACCCAGCTTAAGAAAACTTCATCCTTTATGGGGCTATAGTCCCTTGTTAAGCCTTTTTTTCCGTAGAAAAGCCGCAGGGTGCCTTTTTGATTTTCATAGGTTACAGAAAACTGAATGCCATACTGGATTTCTCTCAAATCCGATACGGGAATCAATTTTTGTATTCGTTCTAATTCTTCTCTGAGTTGTAATACCATAGAGTCCTCTTTTCTAATGGGATAGAGCTTTGAGTACCGATGCTTTATTAGACTTTGTGATTTTGCCTTCTTCAACGTAAAAAAGGCGGAAGTCTTCTGTGATGGCTGAGAGTTTTTCCAGGGTCTCGTTGTGACAACTAAGGAGAAAAACTTGCTGTCTTTGAGCGATTTTCACCACTTCTTCTAAGACACGCCACTCATGGAATACGTCCATATTGGTGAGGGGATCATCGAGGAGAATGGGGAGAGGGGGTCTTTCTGCAATCTGGCCAAAACGCACCGCAAGATAAAAAAGCTCTCTCGTACTTCTGCTTAAGTGGTCGGTGCTATCGATGGTTTCGTTGTTTTTGAGTGTAAAAGCATAGTCATTGTCACTTAAAGTGGCCTTCGGGCTAAAGCCCTTGTAATCGCCACCGGTAAGCCTCTCAAAGATCCTCCGACTCTCTTGCATGAGTTTGCCTTCGTTGCCCTTTACCATATCTTGGTAGCCTTTTTCCGCCGCTTTTTTTGCCAGTTGTAGTGCCATGAAGTGGCTAAATTCTTGTTTGGCTTCTTCTTTCACACGGTCCAGCTTTTCTTTGGCTTTTGCCACATTTTTGGCGGAGCGCAGTCCTTTTGTTAATAAGGTAAGTCTCATGATCTCTTCTTCTTGATTGTTTTTTCTCTCCGTCAGCGATTCTTTTTCTTTTTTGTATTCTGTTAAAGCTTCTTCTGTGGCCAGTGGGCTATTGTAAGCTTCGTAATAGGTGGATAAGTCTTCCATGGTTACGCTGTTTTTTTCTTCACTTCTCCCATCATTTATGAAAAGAGCACTCTGAAAGAAAGGAAGTATCCCTTGCACGGCGGTTTTTTCTTGTTGCAATAGAAGGGTATACTGCTCAATTCCCTCCATCTTCTCTAAGAACACATCATCGCTTAAAGAAAAATCCACGGAGAAGAGATTGCTCAGTTGTTCTTTATGGTGATTCTTTTCCCTTAAGATGAAAAGATCCTGTAATTGCTGCTGTGCTTTTCTAAAAAAGATCATAAAGAAAGTCTTAATATCGTCTTCCTCATCGTCATAAAAATTAAAAATACCTTCCGATTCTTTGATATAATGGGCTTTCTTTTGTATGAGAAGGTCTCTCTCTTGTTGCCACTTTTGCCGGTTAAAGCGCAGCTTGTTTTTTTGTTCTTTTATGGCTAAGAGGGCTTCTAATGTACGAATGATTTTGGTTACCGATGTCCCTTCCGGTAAGTAGAGCTTCTTAGCCCATGAATCAATGGATTGTTGTAGTGTAGCTTCCTCTCTCGCCATGGCATCAATCTTTGCTTGTTGCCCTTTGATTAAGTCCTCTGGCACTTCACGTTTGTTTTTTTGTTCCATGACGATTAAGAGCGCCATGGTGAGAACAATAAGGCTCACCCCTAAAATCACAGAAAGAAAAGATAACACTACCCCTAAAACAAATCCACCGATGGCTAAAAGAATGGGGTAAGACGGGGCCTTTTGGCCCTTTTTCGTAAGGGCATTTAGTTCTAAGAGTTTGAGGTGATTGTCTTCTTCTTTAATAGCACTTTGTATCTGTGCTAATTCTTCACCTAAGCGCTCTATGGAAGTGATGTCTTTTGGTGTTATATCCTCTTCACCCAATAAGCCTTCGCCCCTTTGATTCTCTATCTTCAGCATCAGTGCCTCTTCTTCACTTTGTAAGTGGCTGAGATGGGCTTCCAGTTGTGCCATCTCTCTTAAGAGGTCATCTTTTTCTTGTAGGGCGTGCTCAAGAAAAGCTTCTTTCCCGGCGGGGATTTCGACCGATTCGCCGCCACCTTCTGAAAGGGCTTTGATTTTCTGTTGATAGAGCAGTAAATGCTCTTTACCTTCTTTCGTCATTTCCATTGGATTTCCTATAGATCGTAGGCAAGTCTCTTTTTGTTCTTGAATCCTTAAATACGCAGTGTAATCGCTTTGGGTTTTTTGAATGGCTGTGAGAAGGCTGTGTTTTTTTGCCACTTTGTCTAAAGCTTCTTTAATGGTTTTGTTCTCTTCCATTATTGCTTCTTGTTCTGCTACGGCTTTGTCGTAGTCTTCTACTTGCCCCTTGGCTTCTTCTAAGTCTAAGAGGGCTTCATTGTAGCTGGCGAGGCTTTCTTTGATTTTCTTACTATTTCCTAATGCGCCGCCTAAGTCTTTTTGTTGTTTGTCTAATTGTAGGGCAACTTTATTAAGATAGAGCCATTCCTTAACGCCGGCACCCATGAGTAAAGTAGCCAGCTTCTTGCCTTCTTCTTCCTTTTTTTTGTTTCCTTCTTCAATGAAGTAGTAAGGGAGGCGATAGAGCTCGTCTAAAGAAACCATATAGAGGTTACTGTATCCTCTACCGTCTAACCCGTTATAAAGATCATTAAGGCTTGTACTTTCGCCTTTTAAGACTTTGATTTTGGTTTCGCTTTGGCCTGTTTTTGCTACTTCGTAGAGCCCCTTATGGGTTTCTACGGTGATTTCTACGTGGGGATCTTTATAGGGGCTTTTTTTCACCATGTTACTCATGGGGATGGTCCTTAAAGCTTCCATAAAAGTCGACTTCCCCGCCCGATTTTTGCCCATTATGACGATGAGTTGACTCTCCCCTAAATCTATCTTCTCATTTTTGTAAATGCCATAGGATTTTAAGAAAATCTCATTAATCTTCATGACTTAATACCTCCTCCAGCATGGTTTTAAGAAGGGATTGACTATCCTCAAGAATCTCTCTCCATTCTTCTTCTGTGAAAGGGAGCTTGTTTTTTTCCGGTGTCCATTCAACATCTTCTGTAAAGAAAACGGCCTTCGGCAGGCCTTTTTTTAATGATTCATCGCTAAAGGATGACCATACGTCATCTATGAGAGTCGCCATCTCTTGAGAGAGCAAGTCTTCTCCCCTATTATGCGGTACAAAACGCACCTTTAAGGAGTGGAGATAATAGGGTGTCCGAATTTCTTCCGCCACTTCTTTCATGGTAATAGAAAGAAGGGTTTTTTCTTGTTCCAGCTGGCTTTTGAGTTCATAATAATCTTGCCATGGTGCCACCACATTGAGACGTAGAAAAGTCGTATGCCCGTCTTCAGTGGTGTGCTCTTCTAAGCTTTCTATAATGCTTGTTGTAAGCTCTTCTTGATTCTTCATTGGGCCTTCAAGTGAGATGGTGATGGTCCTGTATACTGTAGAAGTGAGGGGGATTGCTTCCACTTGAGGTGCGCCATCTGTGAGCGTCACATAAAGACAGTGCCCCACCATATCTTCACCGGGGGCTGTGCCTTGAATGGCGCCGGGGTAGTATGCCCTAGGAGAAGACAATACTTCTTCACCGTGATGAATATGACCTAAGGCAATATAATCGGCTTTTTCCCCTTGAACCGCTAAATCCCTTACCGTAATTGGCATGTAGTTCTTATCGGTAAGTCCCGTATGGAGGAGGACAATATTTTTCAGATCTTCTCTAAAAAGCGATGCCGGAAGGGTTACTGCCTTTGTTTCTCTTTCTTTTTGGTAAGAAATACCCATGAGATTAACAAGGGGCTCTCCCCCTTTATGGTAGAGGGCACTCTCCCACCGGGTATCAAAGAAAAACACATTGTCAGGCAACTTCAAAAAACCGGGAAAACGTCCCTTCGGGTCGTGGTTTCCTGCAATCATGTAGACCATGATATCATTTTCTTGTAGCTTTTTCATGCCATAGAGGAACCACTCATAGGCTTCTACGTTTTTTTCATGGCTATCAAAAACATCACCGCTTAAGAGTAAAAAATCAACATTCTTATCAATACACACATCAATCAAACGAAAAAAAGCCTCCTTCGTATCATCGATTAAAGGCATCCGTCGTGCTTGATTTTGTTCTGCCCACAAAGGGGGAAGGCTCATCGTACGCCCTAAGTGCAAATCACCGCTGTGAATCCATGTAATGGCCATAGGAAATCCACCTTAAGCTTTTTTTAGGAGTATCATTTTGACGGTGTAATAAAGAATGACACCGAAGGTGGAAAAAAGGGTAAGAGGTAAGAACCACGGGCTTAAAGAAGTGCCTACCATCATATTGCTTCCAATATAGAAGAAAACAAGGAGCATAATCATCTTGGTGAGAGAAACCATATTGCGTATCCACTGGTAGACTTTAATCGTATACTGCTCCGTAGTCTCCACCGGTGTATTCCATACCTGAGGAAAAAAAAGAAGGGCCGTGAGAATCCCGTAGAGGATTACAGTCACAATGGGTAGTAGTAATAGGGTACCTTTCCCTGCATATTGATCCACTTCTCCCATTCCATTAAAGTGGCTTGGAATCAGGTCCGGGAGACTATGATAAGTGAAGGCAACCATGAGAACAAAAGCAATGAGTATCAGTGCATTCACCGCTTCGATGAGAAGAAGAGATTTTGTAAAAAAGAATTTTTGTTTCATATATCCTCCAGGGTAGCACTCAAGGCTTAATCATAAAGGGGTTTATTTTATTTTATCATAAAGAAAAAACCTTTGCCACGAAAAAAAGCTCGGCCATCATAAATATAAAAAAACCTAAAAAATAGCCGATGGAAATCCCATCGGCTATTATGAAGTCCTCGAACGAGGCGTCGTGACTCGTCCTTATTTTTTAGATTGAATGTATTTATCCATGGCTTCGGCGGCATTCTTACCGGCACCCATGGCAAGGATTACCGTTGCGGCGCCGGTTACGGCGTCACCACCGGCGTATACGCCTTCTCTTGAAGTGGCGCCGGTGAGCTCATCGGCTACGATACAACCTTTGCGATTGGTCTCAAGATCGGGGGCGCTACTCTTAATAATAGGATTAGGCGATGTACCGATGGACATAATGACGGCATCCACATCTAAGATGAAGTTGCTGCCTTCAATGACTTTAGGGCTTCTACGTCCAGACTCATCGGGCTCTCCTAATTCCATCTGCACGCATTCCATGGCTGTTACCCAGCCTTCTTCATTGCCTAAGATCTTAACGGGATTATTGAGAAGTTTAAAGTCGATTTGCTCTTCCATGGCGTGATGGACTTCTTCCTCACGGGCGGGAAGCTCCTCCAGACTTCTTCTGTATACCACAGTAACCTCAGCACCAAGGCGCTTTGCACAGCGAGCGGCGTCCATGGCGACGTTACCGCCACCTACTACGGCTACTCTTTTGGCTGCCATAATCGGTGTATCTGTACCGGGCTCGTAGGCTTTCATTAAGTTGATACGGGTTAAGTATTCATTGGCAGAATAAACGCCGTTTAAATTCTCTCCTTCAATTCCCATGAAGTTCGGAAGTCCTGCACCGGAGCCGATGAATACAGCTTCAAAACCTTCTTCAAAAAGCTCATCAATGGTTAAGACTTTACCGATAACCATGTTGGTTTTTAACGTAACGCCTAATTGAATGAGGCCATCGATTTCTTTTTGTACAATGGCTTTTGGCAGACGAAACTCAGGAATACCGTATACCAATACGCCTCCTGCTTTATGGAAAGCTTCAAAGATGGTCACTTCATACCCTAACTTCGCCAGATCTCCGGCGCAAGTAAGGGAAGCAGGGCCACCGCCAATGACGGCAACTTTATGACCGTTTGAAGTGGGTTTTTCTTTTTGTTCTTTAATATTGGCCATGTACCAATCGGCACAAAAACGCTCTAAACGGCCGATACCCACAGCATCGCCTTTAATACCGCGAACACATTTTCCTTCGCACTGGCTTTCTTGCGGACAGACACGGCCACACACGGCGGGAAGGGCGTTGGTTTCTGCGATTTTTTCGTAGGCTGCTTTAAAATCTCCTGCCGCTACTAAAGTCACGAACTCGGGGATCTGTACATTAACGGGACAGCCGGCCACACAGGGACGGGTTTTACAATCCAGGCATCTTGTGGCTTCATTGATTGCCATTTCTGCCGTATAACCAAGGGCAACTTCTTCAAAATTCTGATTGCGAACCGTAGGGCTTTGCTCTGGAATCGGTGTTTTTTCTAAAGACATATTTCTTGCCATAATTACATGCCCTCCATTCTGCATTTGTGATCTTCTAAGGATTGTTTTTCTTGATCGGCGTACATCTTCGCACGGCGAATCGTCTCATCAAAATCGACTAAGTGGCCGTCAAAATCAGGACCGTCAACGCAGGCAAACTTTACTTCACCGCCAACGGTCAATCGGCAGCAACCGCACATTCCGGTACCGTCAATCATGATGGGATTCATGGAAATCATTGTTTTTTGATCGTATTTTTTGGTGGTGAGACAGACGAATTTCATCATCATTAATGGGCCGATGGCAATGACTTCATCGTATTTTTCGCCGCTTTGAAGGAGCTCTTCAATCTTTGCCGTAACAAAACCCTGCTCCCCTGCGGTACCATCGTCGGTCATCAGGAAGAATCTCGTAGAATCTCTCTTCATCTCTTCTTCTAAGATGATGATGTCTTTACTTCTAAAGCCTGCAATCATATCGACGTGGGCACCGGCGTCTTTTAGCGCCTTCGCTTGGGGCCATGCAATGGCACAACCTAATCCACCACCGATAACAGCTACCTTCTTAATCCCTTCGATATGGGAAGCCACGCCTAAAGGACCTACAAAGTCTGCAATGCAGTCGCCTTCTTTTTTTTCGCTTAAAAGCTGTGTTGTTTTGCCTACGACTTGGAAGATGATACGGACAGTGCCTTTTTCTCTATCCCAGCCGGCCACAGTCAGAGGAATTCTCTCCCCTTCTTCATTGACGCGGAGAATAATAAACTGGCCTGCTAAGCTTTTTTTTGCTACGGCAGGTGCCATAATCTCCATGGATACCACGTTGCTGCTTAGGTTTTCTTTCTTAGCGATTTGATACATGTTGTTCTCCCTTTATATCAAGTTTTAATTGTTTAAATGTTAACAAAATTATTATACATGAAAACCGGCATTTTTAAAAGGATTATTTTTGCATTTTTGCTTTATTTTACTGACTTTTTTTGGAATTTATCACAAAAAAAGAAGAAGAGAATTCTCTTCTTCTTCTTTTTTTTAATTGGATTACATAACGATGTCTTTGATCTTCATCAGTCTTGTAATATTACCGCGCTCATTCTCATCGAGCTTCATTGTAATGTACTTGATATTATCTTCCATATCGGGAATCATAATGTACTCAAGGGCATTGACACGGCGGCGTGTTTTTTCGATATCTTTTGCAATGATTTGACAAGCTTTTTCTACTTCTGCAAGGCGCATGAGTTTTGGCATGAGGGCCTGAAGAAGCTCAATGGCACGATCTAAATCGCCGCTGGTTTCTGCAAAACCATAGGGATAAAGCTCCGCCGCTGAATCGCTGTTCCCCCCGCTCGTTACAAAACGGAACATGGGGACGGCAACGCTCATAATATTCTTCGTTGTGATTTCGAGGCTGCCTTGAACAACGGGGTACATAATGCTTTCGCTGAGTACCGATTCGCTGGTCATTGCCTTAGCGATAATAAAATTCGCAAAGGTTTGTTGTAAGTCTTTTTCTACTTCGGTACGAAGTCTGTCGTTTTCACGGACAAGGTCGATGTAGCGCTTAACGAGCTCATCTTGCTTGTCTTTCAAAAGCTTGTGGCCACGTTTTGCCACTTTGATACGCTTTTTTAAGTTATTGAGCTCCATACGAGTCGGATTGACTTTTGTTTGCACTATTACTCCCCACCTTTTGGAAGATATTTTTCAATATATTCCTCTTTGATACGCTTAAGCTCAGACTTTGGTAGCAGTGCAAGAAGATCCCAACCAATGGCTAAAGTCTCTTCAATGCTTCTGTCGGCTTGAGCGCCTTGAGAAACATAAGCCTTCTCAAATTCGTCGGCGAATTTTGCATAGAATTGGTCTACTTCAGATAAGGCAGACTCACCTAAGATGGCCGCTAATTCTTTTGCTTCTTTACCACGGGCATAAGCAGAGAAAAGCTGATTCATGGTGTCGGCGTGATCTTCACGGGTCTTGTCTTTGCCGATACCTTTATCCTTCAGACGGGAAAGGGACGGTAAAACGTCAATGGGTGGATTGATGCCCTTACGATATAGCTGACGATTGAGGATAATCTGGCCTTCTGTGATATAACCGGTTAGGTCAGGAATTGGATGGGTCTTATCATCTTCCGGCATCGTTAGAATTGGAATCTGAGTGATAGAACCTTCTCTGCCCTTAAGACGTCCTGCGCGTTCGTAAATCGTGCTTAAGTCGGTATACATATAACCGGGGTATCCACGACGACCGGGAACCTCTTTACGAGCTGCGGAGATCTCACGGAGAGCATCGCAATAGTTGGTCATATCGGTAATGATAACAAGGACGTGCATTCCTTTTTCGTAGGCTAAGTATTCTGCTGTGGTAAGGGCCATACGAGGGGTTGTTACACGTTCGATAACAGGGTCATTGGCTAAGTTCATGAAGAGAACAGAGCGATCAATGGCGCCGGTCTTTTGGAAGTCGGTGATGAAGAAGTTGGCTTCTTCAAAGGTAATACCAATGGCAGCGAATACAACGGCGAAGTTGGTATCGCTGTTAAGAACCTTCGCTTGACGGGCAATCTGTGCCGCAAGCTGAGAGTGGGGTAAACCGGCTCCAGAGAAGATTGGGAGTTTTTGTCCACGAACGAGGGTATTTAGACCATCGATAGGAGAAATTCCCGTTTGGATAAACTCAGAGGGATAGTCACGGGCGGCAGGATTGATGGGAGAGCCATTGATATCCAGTCTTTCTTCGGGAATAATATCGGGGCCTCCATCTTTAGGTCTACCAAAACCGTCAAATACACGGCCGAGCATATCAAGGGATACGGCAAGCTCTGTACCCTTACCTAAGAAGCGTACTTTAGATTGCTTTAAGTTAATACCTGTAGAGCTTTCAAAAAGCTGTACTAAGGCAATGTCGCCGTTTACTTCAAGGACACGACCACGGCGCACTTCATTCTTTGCGGTCTCGATTTCTACCAGCTCGTCGTATTGTACGCCACTGACTTTATCGACAACCATCAGAGGACCTACGACTTCTCTAACTGTTTTGTATTCTTTAAGCACCGAGGTTACCTCCTTCTGGAATGGTTTGTTGTACTGCATTTACGATTTCGCCTTTGATGGCTTGTAAGCGATCAAGCTCTGCTTCTTCAATGTACTTACCACGGGAGATGAGCTCACGCTCAGGAAGGGAGATCAACTTATTCAAGTTTGCGCCCATTTCCAGTGCCTTGGCTGCTTCATTGTAGTAGGTAAGAAGAAGATCCATCATAATGTATTGCTTCTCAAGGGAAGCGAAGGTATCTACATCGTGGAAAGCGTTTTGGTGAAGATAGTCTTCACGAATACTCTTTGTAACTTCAAGCTTTAAGCGATCAGTACCGGAGAGGGCATCAATACCAACAAGACGCACAATCTCTTGTAATTCCGCTTCTTCTTGAAGAAGACTCATACAATCAAGACGGGCACGGGACCAGCTGGGGTTGACGTTTTCGTCGAGCCAACCTTCAACAGTGTCGAGGTATAGAGAGTATGATGTAAGCCAGTGAATCGCCGGGAAGTGACGGGCGTATGCAAGGGATGCATCAAGGGCCCAGAATACTTTAACAACACGGAGTGTACCTTGAGTAACAGGCTCCGATAAGTCACCACCGGGAGGAGATACGGCACCAACTACGGTAAGGGCACCGATTCTATCTTCTGTACCGCTACAAACCACTTTACCGGCACGCTCGTAGAACTCGGCGATACGGGAAGCTAAGTAAGCGGGATAACCTTCCTCACCGGGCATCTCTTCAAGACGACCGGACATCTCACGAAGGGCTTCAGCCCAGCGGGAAGTAGAGTCGGCCATTAAGGCTACGGAGTAACCCATGTCACGGAAATACTCGGCAATGGTGATACCGGTATAGACAGAGGCTTCACGGGCCGCAACGGGCATATTGGAAGTATTGGCAATCAGGATGGTACGTTTCATGAGAGGCTCGCCTGATTTTGGGTCAATCAGCTCAGGGAACTCCATCAAAACGTCGGTCATTTCGTTACCACGCTCACCGCAACCGATATAAA
>CAYJGI010000006.1:790-9080 GCA_964369705.1 uncultured bacterium | reverse complement strand
AACTGGTGCTGAACAACCGTCTTACCGCTACCAAAAGGACCCGGTACACAAGCGGTACCACCCTTAGGAATTGGGAAGAAAGTATCGACAACACGTTGACCGGTCATCATGATTTCTGTTGGATTTAATTTTTGTTTATAAGGTCTGATCTTACGAACAGGCCAGTATTGAAGCATTTGGACTTCTTTATCGCCTTCTGCCGTTGTAATGACTGCAACGGTCTCGGTGATGTTGAAGCCACCGGTTTTGATTTCTTTCAGTGTTCCTTCCATTCCGTAAGGCACCATAATCTTATGGACAACGGTGGGTGTTTCTTGAACCGTTCCTAAGATGTCACCGGCTGCCACTTCGGCACCTGCTGCAAGGACGGGCACAAAGTCCCACTTCTTTTCTCTATTTAATACAGTTACTTCCAGACCTTTTGTAATAAAGTCACCGGCCTCAGCCCTCATAATCTCAAGGGGTCTTTGAATTCCATCAAAAATCTCGCCAACCATACCTGGGGCAAGCTCTACACTCAAGGGCATTCCTGTGGATACTACCGGATCCCCTGGGCTCAAACCTGCTGTTTCTTCATAAACCTGTACCGATGCAACGTCATCTCGGAACTCGATGATCTCGCCAATCAGCTTAAGATCACCAACGCGAACAACGTCGTACATTTTTGCATCTTCCAGCCCTTCGGCCATGACGAGGGGGCCTGAAACTTTTCTAATTCTACCTACGTTCAATTTTTGTCTGCCTCCCCACTTTGTAAAATATTAATACCGATTGCTTTTTCTACCGATTGATTGATGCGTTTTTTACCGATTCCGAGGCTTCCTTGACTGGTGGGTATGAGGATTACAGACGGTGTAATCGCTTCTTCATACTCATCAATTAAATCCATCATCTGAATGGCCACAGGCTCGGTAATAAAGATAACGCCATAATTGCCTTTTGCTAATTGCATAAAGGTTCTGCGGGCATCGTTTTCATCCACAACGGGAAAAGTCTCGATTCCCACAGTTTGAAACAACATGACTGTGTCATGGTCGCCCATGATACCGATTTTATACATAGAGATCACGCAACCTTCCTTTAATCATGTCCGTTGGAATATTGTTGAGTTTTCCAACCATGATGATTCGAATGGCTTTATTCTCATTCTCTTTGGCTTTGATATAGCTAAGAATAGGACCCTCACCAAAGGGCGCTCTCTTGCCTTCGTTCACCACAGAGATTAAATAATTGTCGATTCCTTTTTCAAGTTCTGTTAAAGAACCGTTATCGCCAAAGGCACGAATAGTCTCCGAAAGCTTACCGTACTGAGAAAAAGTGAGAATATCGGCAATTTGAGGATAACTCTCCGCAAAGAAACGCTGAAAATCTTTCACCCCCAAAAACCCACCTTCAATAAAGGTCTCACCGTAGAAAGCGCCATCGCCGCCCATTCTGCGGACACGGACGAAAGTCTTAAGATTAATCATGTCAACTTCTGTCCTAAAATAACGCTTGAAAAACGGCATCTTTAACGCCGATACAGCCTCTAAAATGGCACGATACATCATCTTATCGACGATGAGATCGATGTTTTGTGGATTGTTGTTGGTTTCAAAATCTTGAAAAGCGCTTACAGTAGCCGCTTCAATCTCTTTAGTCACCTGGGAAAAATCCTTATCAATGGCGGCTTTGAGAGATTTAAGATCGATGGTACCATAGGGGGATAAAATCTCCGTATGTTCTTCACCGAGAAAATGGGATTTTAAGTAGATTTTTAAGTTATTAAAATCGTGTCTCATTCTGAAGATTTTTGAAATGGCTTTATTGCCCGTAGATTGATCAATGGTATAGAAGGTGTCTTCCATGCCCATGCTTAAAATCTTTTCAAAATCTCTGACATTAGGGACCTCACCTAAAAACTGTCTGTATCCCGTCTCGCTCAAAAACTTTAACGATTCTTCTCCGTTTTCTGCTTCCAGCATACGTAAGACGATACCCGGTGTTAGGAGCTCATTTTCTAAGGTTTTGATCCTAGAAACGGCGTAGTAATAGTTTTGAGCCACAATATCACTCCTTACGCTTCGAAGAGAACCTGAGCTACTTTTTGGGTCCACTCTTCTTGATTGGCATGTAAAATGGCACTGAAAGAATTGTTAATTTCAATATCGCCATCCATTAAGATAAAGCCGTCGGTAATCTCTCTTTTTTCTGTAGATAAAGTGAGGTTCCAGCTTTTTTCCTTATTGAGCTTTTCTATGGTTTTGGCCATGGCTTCTTTGTAAGTATCGGCAAGGACGATTTCTTCTTTGCCGCTGGTTACGCTTCTTACAAGCATTCCACTCATAAAAGCCGTGTACTCAGCTTCCGTCAGCTTCTGAAGCTTCTGGGTCGCCAGTTGAAAAGCTTCTTGAATTAGATTTTGTTTTAGGGCTAATTCATCTTGTCTTAGCCTTAATTCTTCCATAGAGATGAGACGTTTGTATAAAGAATCGCCTTCTGTTTTTGCTTTTTCGTCAAGGAGCTCAAATTCTCTTTGGTTCTTTATTTCTTCTTGACGGTTGCGATCCACCACTTTGTCATTGGCGTCTTGCAAGATAGAAGCGCTTTTTTCTTTCGCATCTCTTAAGATTTTTTCCTTGATTTTTTCGATTCCTGACATTGTCATCACCCCTTAAAGGACGATGCCGAAGAGGATTAAGATAGAAGCAAGAAGGGCAAATACTGCGTATGTTTCTACCATTACAGCAAATACAATACCTTTTGCTAATTCTTCAGGTCTTTTTGCAATGATACCTAAGCTGGCCGCGGCGGCTTTTGCCTGTGCAATGGCAGAGATCAGACCTACAATTGCAATAGGAAGCGCTGACATTAAGATGAATAGACCTTGTACGGCAGATACTTCTACCATACCGGCACCACCGATTAAACCGATTTTGAAGATGATTAAGAAGCAAGTGATAAGACCATAGATACCCTGTGTACCGGGTAATAGTTGAAGAATTAAAGATTGACCGAATTTATTTGGATCCTCAGTTACAATACCAGCAGCACTTTGACCTGCAATACCTACACCAATAGCAGAACCAACACCGGGTAGCGCTACCGCTAAAGCCGCTCCCAGTAATGCAAATACCTCACCTAAACTCCATACGAAACTTGTTTCCATTTTTAAAGTTCCTCACTTTCTTGATAAGTAATATATTTTGTATTAATTTTAAAGGGCGAAAAAAGACTACCGCCACCTTCATAAAATTTTCCAAAAAACTCAACATACTGTAATCTCGCTGTGTGTACAAAAGTTCCTAAGAGGTTGATGAGTAAGTTGAAGGTATGTCCTGCGATCAAAATCACAATCATAAAGACCATACCGATCAAGCCATCGCCCATAAGTCTTGCTAAGGTATTAATAACCGTCGCAATGATTCCCGTTGCAAGGCCTAAGGCCAGTACACGGGCATAGGATAGGATATCACTGAAGTAACCGGTGATATTGTACAAGCTACCAAGGCCACCAAAGAGTTTTCCGAAGATTCCTTTCTTCGCTCTACCTTGCGTAAGCAGTAATCCTACTGCACACACAATGGCCATATACTGACCGATCATTGCCGTCTCAGGAAGTAACATGAGTCCGATACCAATGATTAAAAACATCCAAAAACATTGATCAAACAAGATGGCTAAGTAATTCTTCTCTTTAAAGTTCTTATAAGCCATAGCAATCATCCCTACAAAGATATGAATGATACCAAGACCTAAGCTGAAGATGAGAATCGTCATGGGATCGTCGGCGGGGTTGATCCAAATCGGCTTAAGGCCGAATAAATCACCAAAACATCCCCCATACATAAAGCCCCAGAATATGGTGGAAATACCGCAAGAGATCATGACGGTTACAATATCACCCACCACGCCTTTTGGCTTTGCTTTAACGAGATAGAACACCGCACCGGCGGTAAGAATCGCACCGTAACCCACATCACTGAACATCATACCGAAGAACAAAATAAAAAACGGTGTGAACCATGGATTGGGATCAATATCGGCTTTGCCGGGAGAACTGTATAAGTTGGTCACCACCTCAAAAGGTCTAACAAACTTACTATTCTTAATGAGAATTGGCACTTCTTCATCGGGAAGAGGATCTTCCGTCGTAAAAGTCGTAAACTCAAACTTCTTCTGAAGGGCACTTCTTAGCTTATCGATCCGAACTTCATCAATATATCCCTTTAGAATAAAAGCATTTTTTGTAGAGAGGCTCAGTTGGCTTTCCCCTTCTCTATCCATGACAATGGTGAGATAGTCGGCCAGTCTTTGAAGCTCCGGTCTTTTGACCAGGATTTCTTTCGCCCTTTCAGCAATTCCATTACGTTCTGCTTCCAGGGTCTTTAAGCACTCTTCGTAGTTCTCTTTTTCTTCCTTTGGTGAGAGTAATCCACCTTGTGTCTCAAACTTAGCAAAACCGGCATTACGCATCGCCTCTTGTACTTCGGTAATGGTCTCCTTGTGGCAGTAAACCACAAAGTACGTCATGTCTTTACTGGTGGATACCACTTCTAAGTACGGTGAAGGAGCGATGGGTAAGAAAGCTTCGCTGATTTCTTCCATTTGTGTTGAAAAAACGGCACCGGCCAAGATTTCAACGTTTTTGCTTCCCTCTAAGTCTTTCATCGGGATATCGAGGGTCTCCCAAGGTAGCAAGTTTTCGATAGCACCTATGATTTTGTTTTCTTCTGTTTTGAGTTTTGCAAGTTGCTTGTCGAGATCTTTTGTTTCTTCGATGTAACGGTTTAATGTTTCATCGTCCAAAAGACGCTCCAACTCTTCTTCCGTTGCAGGAGGCAAAACGGTGAGTAGTCCTTTTTTGTAGCGCTCATAGCCATCTAAAAAATCAAGGGCAAAAATCGTGTTCTGATAAGCGGCTTGATACTTTTTGTATGATTCTGTCATTACAAAAGCATCGCTTCCTTTGTCGCCTTCTTCATCGACGATTTGCTGGACTTGGACGTTACCCATTTTGTGTAGCAACTTCATTACAGCTTGCTTTTCACTTTGTAAACCGATGAGGGTTAGCTTTTTTATATGGGCTTTCGCCATTTAGTTCACTATCCTCTCTATAATATATTGGGCAGCATTTTCGAGCCGACTGCTCGCCGAAGTCTTCAGCTCTTTTATTTTTTGATCATGGGCTTCATTCAAAGCTTTCTTTTGAGTTGCTGCATTTTCTTCGGCGCTCTTTAGGTAGGCCTCTTTATTGTTTTTGACCTTTTGTAGCATGGCTTCTTTATTACTTTCCGCCTGTGCTTCTCCGGCTTTTACAATACTTTGACTTTCCCTTTGTGCTTCTGCTAAAATTCTCTCAGCTTCCGCTTCTGTTGCTTTCATTTGTACAATCACTTCTTTAGACAAAATCTCACCACCTTTAACAAACTTTTGACCCATAAATACAAATCGAAACTATAAAATTGTACTATAAAAAGGCTTTTACCTTTTTATTATAAAGGGCGCTATGGCATATTGCAACCAATAAAGGGCCCTATTAAAAACACTTATATCATCATTGGATATATTATTGCTTAATATTTTTCGTTAATGTTGTGTCAAAAAGAAGATTGACAAATATTTAACCCATTTATTATAAATTTATTTTATAATAAATCTCTTTCTGTCTTTCTGCCTTCTTCGTCGTAGCCATCTATCCCAAATGCATCTTGAATGATTTTTATGATTTTAATGGCAGACGTGCCATCGCCAAAGGGGTTTTTGGCAGAAACCATTTTGTCGTACTGCTCTTTAGAATCATAGATGGCCTTCATCCCTTCGTAGACGCTTTCCTTCGTGGTGCCTACAAGCCTTGCAATCCCCGCTTCAATTGCTTCTGGGCGTTCTGTGGTATCCCTTAAAACAAGGACAGGAATCTTCAGGGCACTGGCTTCTTCTTGAATCCCACCACTATCGGTCACAATCATATAGGCGCCTTTCATTAAGTTATGAAAATCCTCCGTCTCAATGGGCTCTACCAAATGAATACGTGGATGGTGGCCTAAGATGCGCTGTGCAATCTCTACGATGACGGGATTCTTATGGACAGGGTAAATGAGCTCTGTATCTTCTCTTTCTTCTATGAAAGCCAAAATCCCTCTAAAGTAGCTTTCCATTTTTTCGCCCACATTCTCTCGGCGATGGCTCGTCATCAGAATCATCTTCGATTGCATGGGGTAGAATTTTGCCACTTCTTCACTCTTAAAGGTATAATCTTCTTTAAGATTCATGAGGACGGCATCGATGACTGTATTGCCGGTGACATAAATAGTCCCCGGATCTACGCCTTCTTGTAGGAGGTTTTGCCTTGCTTCTTCCGTGGGAGCAAAATGAAAGTCTGCAAGAGTCCCGGTGAGCTTGCGATTAACTTCCTCAGGATAAGGACTATACTTATCTCCCGTTCTAAGGCCGGCTTCTACATGGCCTACGGGAATGCGATGATAAAAAGCGGCAAGAGCTCCTGCGAAAGTCGTCGTCGTATCGCCATGAACCAGTACTAAATTTGGCTTTACCCGCTCCATGGCATCTGAGAGTCCCCCGATGGCCTCCGTCGTAATGTACGTAAGGGTCTGACGATCTTTCATAATGTCTAAGTTCTCATCGGCATGTATCTCAAAGCCTTCTAAGACATCCATGAGCATCTCTCGATGCTGTCCCGTCACGCAGACGTAACTGTGGACCTTTTCTTCTTTTTCTAAGGCTTTAATTACCGGCGCCATTTTAATGGCTTCGGGCCTTGTCCCAAAGATGGTCATAATCTTAAATCGATTTTGATCTTCTTCCGGCTCACTTTTTGTTTTATGAATTCCAATCAACATCACAATCATCAACAGCCCAATGACAATCCCAGTGGTAATCATAAAGATGATGGCAATTTGATCACTGATAAAATCCATGCCAACGGCTAAGAAACAAAAGCTCCCGCTAATTAAGTACAAAATCCCAACGGCCTGCTTCTGATTAAAGCCCATATCAAGTAGCCTGTGGTGCATATGGCCCCGATCCGCCGACATAATGGGCTGTTTGTTTAGGAATCTGCGAATAATGGCAAAGGTGGTATCAAAGATGGGAAGACCAATGGCAAGAACGGCAAAGGTCACAAGGGTTGTGGCATTCTTAAAGGCACCCATAACGGAAGCTACCGCCAAAATATACCCTAAGAATAGCGCCCCCGTATCTCCCATAAAAATCCTGGCAGGATTAAAGTTGTACGGCAAAAAACCCAGTGTACTGCCTAGTACGGCCATCATGATCATGGTCACGAACATGTTGTTGCCATTAAAGGCGAGGATCGCCATGGCCATGGCAATAATTGCCGATACGCCGGAAGCAAGGCCATCTAATCCATCGATAAAATTAATGGTATTCGTAATACCCACAATCCAAAAAATCGTAATGATAAAAGAAATCTCCCGAACATGGAGCATTCCACCCCATGGATTGGTGATCCAATCGATGCGTATCCCGAAGGAGTAGGCAACGACGGCGGCTAAGATTTGGCCAACGATCTTCACCTTGGCGGGGAGTTCTTTCATATCATCGATAATGCCCATAATAATGAGGATAATTGCACCGGAAAGCAAACCCACCAGTTCTCTCTGATGGGGCACAAAAATCAGCACCGCAGCCAAAAAGCCAATAAAAATCGCTAGGCCGCCCATGCGGGGAATGGGTTTTGTGTGGATTCTTCTTTTTGATTTTGGTACGTCAATGGCACCGATTTTGACGGCGATCCACTTGACCGCCGGTGTCGTCACCAGTGTAATAATAAAGGACGTAGCCAGTATATAAAGTATCTGATCCAAAGTTAATCTCCCTTCACTTTGTTCCCGATGTATTCAATTTTATCAATTTGAATCTCTGCTTCTTTTAGAAGCTCCATGGATAACTCATCGGGATAATGTCCGGCAAAAACCACCCGCTCAATTTGGGTATTAATAATCATTTTGGTACAAATTACGCAAGGCTGATTGGTGATATAAATCGTGGCGCCCTTAAGTACAACGCCATGGAGAGCCGCTTGAATAATAGCGTTTTGCTCTGCGTGAAGGCCCCTACATAGTTCGTGGCGTTGACCGCTTGGGATATTGAGTTTTTCCCTGAGGCAACCCACATCAAAACAATGGGCAAGGCCACTGGGTGTTGCATTATATCCCGTGGTAAGGATTCTCTTATCTTTTACAATGACGGCGCCCATTTGGGCTCTCATACAAGTGGAGCGCTCTGCCACTTTGTGGGCAATCTCCATAAAATAGTCATCCCAGGAAGG
>CAYJGI010000006.1:0-780 GCA_964369705.1 uncultured bacterium | reverse complement strand
TTCATCATTTTCTCCTATTCCATGTTTTCGATTTTTGAGAGAGTCTCGACTCTGAGGGTATGGCGACCACCCTCAAAATCCGTATCCAAAAATTTTTTTACAATGTTAAGGGCAAGGCCTACGCCTACGACACGCTGACCTAAGGCAAGGATATTGGCATCATTATGTAATCTCGTCATCTCCGCACTGAATTCGTCACTACAGAGGGCGGCACGGATGCCTTTTACTTTATTGGCGGCGATGGAGATGCCAATGCCTGTCCCACAGACGACAATCCCTCTCTCGCACGCTCCCATGGCTACTTTTTTGGCCACTTTGTAGCCGTATTCCGCATAATTACAAGAGTCTGTATCGTAAGTTCCTACATCTTCTACGGTGTGGCCTTGTTGCATCACAAAGTTTTTAATTTCTTCTTTCAGTGCAAAACCACCGTGATCGCTTCCCATTGCAATTTTCATGGTTTTATTCTCCTTTATCCTAAGTCTGAATCAATGATGCTGTGTCCCGCCGCTTTTTTGAGTCGATTCATAACGGCATAAAGGACACCTTTTTCTTCTAATCCTTCACAGATAATATAATCCAGTTCTTCTTCGTCGCATTTTCTTAAGAGATCAAAGATTCTTTCTGCGATTTTTTCTTCTTCATCCCTACTGCCTAAGCTCATGACCCTTCCGTAGGGAATATGGGACAAAAGCGCTTCTGTCACTAAAAACCCCACTCGATACCCTTCTATGAGAAGTTCTTCTCCCAATTGGCGCATCTTACGAAGCCGACCTTCAG
>CAYJGI010000005.1:17991-20378 GCA_964369705.1 uncultured bacterium | reverse complement strand
TAGTAAATATTAATATTGGGCTTTTATTTTCCTATGTAGTTATTGACATAAACTCGTTTTTTAATTATAATATAATCAATTCAATTTATAAAAGGAAGGGCTAATACGATGAAAAAAATCATATTTTTTTTAATTACGATCTTACTATTAATGATGATTTTATCCGGTTGTAATAACTCCTTAACTTACGAAGACAGTGTAGAGGGTTTTGTGAAGCGATTACTCAATCATGAGGTGTATGATTATGACTACGATCTTTATGATGCCCAGGGAGGTTCTAATACCCAGATAGAGTCTAATACGATAGAAGAAGTAATTAAAAAAGAAGCTGAAAATCTCTACCTACGAGAGTACATGGAGCCCGAATATTATCTAACATTCATGCAGGGGCACTTCGCCCATCTGATTCGTGATATTGCTTATCGATTGACCGATGGCATATCAGGGATTGTAGATGTTGAAGTCAATATAGTAGAAGCTGAAGAATCAAGAGATGATTCAAATCATATCAATATTACTGCTGAGATTCCGTGTACCATCATCAAAGAAGGCGTTCTATATGATTCCATGTTCACCCTCTTTGCCGACTGTGATGCTACAACGGGAAAAATCACACAAGTGCATGAATTCACGCAAAGCTATGAAAATCCAACCGATGAAAAGGTGACCCAAGATCCAATGGTCGATAGCGATGATGATAAAGCAAATGACGACAATATCAAAGATTACACGGAATATATTGAAGGCTTTATCCATTATATAACAGATATGAATAACTATCCCGGCGACTTAGAATCATTCTTGAGTCAAGAAGCCGAAGACTTGACTTTGAGGAACTACATGGATCCTTATCAATATATTGCTTTCTATAATTTACATCTTCAAGCAGTGGCAGATTACTTCGATGCTCTATTAGAAGAAGGCGTCACAACCATTAAAGATGTGACCTTCACCACGGAAAAAGAAGAAGCAACATCGGATCAGAACGCCATGAATACAGATGACCAATTCTTTGCAGTTGCAACAGAAGTATCCTATACAATAGTAAAAGACGGTAAAGAAGAAGAAAGAACAGATACTTACCGTATCATCTGTAGTGAAGAAAATAATAAAATTACTTCTATCAGTGAGTTTTTTGTTCCGTATGGCACATAAGTGAAAAGAGCTTTCTTCAGTTAAGAAGTGAGAAAAAATCACCCTAAATAAAATTGCCTTAATACAAAAAAGGCCTTCCTATGGGAGGGCTTTTTTTATTTTATCGTAGTGATAGGCATAGAGGGTGGCTACCATCAAGGAGTGTAATCCCTAATATGTGTGAATTCTTATCATCAAAAAGGAGTGTACACCAATAAAAGTGGTAATTTTTAGCATTGGCTTTTATTTTCCTATGTAATTATTGACATAAATGTGTTTTTTAATTATAATATAATCAATTCAATTTATTCAATTTTATTGTAATCATTGATAGACAGAAGCAAATTCCGTAAGAATACGATAGCAATAGCTGAAATATTGATCCATATTGCAGTATATAGAAGGGGCTTGATGATTATGGAAAAAACAAAATCAACGAAAATCTTCAGTCTTTTGTTTACGCTATTTATTGGTTATCGATTAGTATCAGGCTATATCACAGAAGCGAAAGCTGCTGATTATCAATTAGGATTTGGCGTCTATGCTATTATAATCGCAGGAATCGTCATGATACTCCTCTTCTTGCGCTCCGATATTAAAGGTGTTATAGAAGCTTTTAAAAAAAGGAAAGAAAGCGGTGACGAAAACCAACAGGGTAAAAACACAGCAATCAAAATGCTGAATGGATTCACCATTGTGTTCTGGTGTGGGTACTTATTTCTCAACTACAGTTTAGACATCCCCATTACGGTGCAATATATTCTTCTTGCGGTACTAATGGGTATGGTCATCCTATTGATATTAATGGCAATGAGATATAAAGATGATGACAATACCGCCATCAAGCGCAAAAATATCTTATATGGAGTGGCTACTTATAGCCTTCTCATTATATGGAGTGTTGTTGATCTTTTTTTCTTTCATTAGATGTTGGTAACACCGGTTTACCGCTATAGAGCGTTGTACTACCCTTTATAGCCTCGACAAATCGCATTACTTCAGGAGGAATTTGTATGAAAAAGACACTTACTACTTATATTGTTTTAACGATTATAACGCTAACCTCAATGGGATTGGAGCTCATATTTCGAAACAATCTTGCTTTAAGCCTCCTATCCTCACTGCTAATCTTGTATGTTATGATAAATTTTTTGATTTTTAGACTAGCGAAAGGAGAAGAGCGGAAAAATGGTTTACTAATCATTAATTCGTTGTATATCATCTTAGCATTGTCTGTGTTGTTTGTTTCTCGT
>CAYJGI010000005.1:875-17981 GCA_964369705.1 uncultured bacterium | reverse complement strand
AACATAGGTTCTAACAGCCCTTTTCGTAAGAAAAGGCCCGGCTTCGTGAATTAGAAGCCTTAATACGGTAGCCATGCTGTCATTTATGGCTGTGGTAAATCTCATGACTTCAGGAGGGTTTTATATGAAACGATGGTTAATAGGTATTATGTGTGTGTTTCTTCTGCTACTCACAGGGTGTAACTCAGCAAAGGAAGAAGTATCCATGTATGCATCGGAGGAAGATGCTTATGAACTAGCATTAACGGCGGTAGATCATCTATATCATTATGAATACTACATGGATATGGAGTTTGACTCTAATGATCCCATGGGTATACGCAATCATATGGTGCAAATATTAGAACCACTGTACGAGCATGCCGATACGACGGTTTATACCGATCTTGATGGTTTTGTAGACTCTGTAGGCGCTTTTGTTTCGGTAGATTTTTATGGTCCCCTCGTTGTCTATCAATACGTCAATGGTTATGAGATGACCTCTCTTACTTTGATAGAATCCAGTGAAGAGATTGATAATGAATACGACGAACTACCGTATCTTTACCAAACTTACGAATGGAAATATACTTATGATACCAAAGAAGGCCCTCAAGATTTGGTTGATACCATTATGGTTCAAATAACGAATACAGAAGAAGGCCCAAAACTAAAATATATTGGTGTATCTTCTCAAGGAAAAGAAGGAATACAAAAAATTTCCATGGATGCCATGAGTTATGTGGCACCGTAATCACCATAAATAAATTAATGAAAAAAAACAAAGCCTTCCCATGGGAAGGCTTTTTGTATTTTAAAACTTTGATCTTTACTTAAAGTAGTTGACGCCGGCCTTAAAGAGCTGTTGATCTTTCAAACCGGGGATATTCTTACCAATATGGGCGCCGATACGCTCCGAGTGACCCATCTTACCGAAGACTCTGCCATCGGGGCTTAAGAGGCCTTCAATGGCGGCGCTGCTACCGTTGGGATTGTCGAGGTACACCGTGGCCACTTGACCTTTGGCGATGAGATCATTGACGGTCTTAGAATCACCTACGAAGCGTCCTTCGCCGTGGGACACGGGGATGGCGTATTCTTCGCCGAGGTCTGTTAGACTAAGCCATGGCGATGCTTTGCTTACGACTTTGGTATTGGCATAGTGACTGATATGGCGACCAATGGTATTAAAGGTAAGGGTCGGCGTATCTTCCGTCAGAGGTTTAATCTCGCCGTAGGGCAGTAATCCTAATTTAATCAGTGCCTGAAAACCGTTACAGATACCGAGGACCAATCCATCACGCCTTTGAAGAAGCTCCATAACCGCTTCTTCTATACGGGGATTGCGATACATACTGGCAATGAATTTGCCACTGCCGTCGGGCTCATCGCCGGCACTAAAGCCGCCTGGAAGCATAATCATCTGAGCCGATTCTATCCCCTTCACAAAGCCCTCAACGGAAGCTTCGATATGGCTCGGCGTGAGGTTCTTTAATACAAAAGTCTCCACCTCTGCCCCTGCTTCTTGAAAACGCAGTCCGCTTTCGTATTCGCAGTTGGTACCGGGGAAGGCGGCCATAAAGACCTTAGGCTTTGCAAAACCCTTCGGTAGTATCGTAATGCCTTCTCCCGTAAAGAGGGTGCCGTGATATTCTTCCGGCGCTTCTTTCGCCTTCTCGGGGAAAACGTCCATCAAAGGACTAATGTAAGCATCTCGTACCGCTTCTAAGGAATACGTCTTATGGGGAGTAATGAGTGTCTTCTCTGCTGTGGTTTCGCCGATGGCCGTAAAGCCTTCGGGAACTTCGTCCATCTCTAAGATAAAACCGCCAAATTGAGGTTCAAAGAGGTCTACGTCCTTCGTAATCTTCCCGCCAATCTCGTTGCCCATTGACATTTTAATCAGGGCTTCTGCAATACCGCCACGGCGAAGGGCGAAGCTACTTTTGACTTTGCCATCTTTGATGAGGCCTGTGACTTTAGCGAAGTTTTGTTTGAGTTGTTCAAAATCCGGTAAATCTTCTCCATCGATGGGTGCTTTCACGAAGATGAGCTGACTTCCCGCTTCTTTCCATTCGGAAGAGATGATGGTATCTGCTCGATCTACCGTTACGGCAAAGGAGATTAAAGTGGGCGGAACGTCAATATCCATAAAAGTACCACTCATACTGTCTTTACCACCAATGGCGGCAATGCCTAAAGCCATCTGAGCGAAGTAACCGCCAAGGACTGCCGAGAGGGGTTTTCCCCATTTGGTGGGATCTTGCCCTAAGCGACCAAAGTACTCCTGAAAAGATAAATACACTTGATCAAAGGCGCCTCCCGTTGCAACAATCTTAGCCACCGACTCCACAACGGCATAGATAGCGCCGTGGAAGGGGCTTCTCTCGCTGATATAAGGATTAAAACCATAGCTCATGAGGCTACAAGTATTGGTTTTTCCGAGGACGGGGATTTTGGCTACCATGGTATCACTGGGGGTTCTCTGTGTTCTGCCACCAAAGGGCATGAGGACTGTGCCTGCCCCTACGGTAGCGTCAAAGCGCTCTACTAAGCCTTTTTTGGAGCAGATATTAAGGTCTCCTGCCAGCTTTATGAGGTCTTCTTCTATAATGGTTTGGGTGAGGGGTTTTTGGGTGATAGGTTCTATGGTGGCCTTCGCCTTTTTGCTCACACCGTTGGTATTAAGGAAAGTACGGCTGAGATTCACAATCTCATCGCCCTGCCAGATCATCACCATGCGATCATCATCTGTGACTTCCGCAATGGCGGTGGCTTCTAAGTTTTCTTCTTCTGCGTGACTTAAGAAGGCTTCTACGTCCTTCTTCTCTACCACGACGGCCATACGCTCTTGTGATTCACTGATGGCCAATTCCGTTCCATCGAGCCCTTGATACTTAAGGGGGACTTTATCGAGATTGATGAGGAGACTGTCGGCCAGTTCGCCTACGGCAACGGAGACACCGCCGGCACCAAAATCGTTACAGCGCTTAATAAGAGTAGTGACTTCCTTTTTGCGGAAGAGGCGCTGAATCTTGCGTTCTGTGAGAGGATTGCCTTTTTGTACTTCGGCGCCACCGGTCTTTACAGAATCTTCCGTGTGGCTCTTACTGCTTCCAGAGGCTCCGCCTACACCATCCCGTCCCGTCCGTCCGCCAAGGAGGATAATCACATCGCCCGGTAAGGGACGCTCCCTCCGTACCATGTCGGCTTTTACGGCGCCGATGACGGCACCGACTTCCATTCTCTTTGCTACGTAATTAGGGTGATAGATCTCATCGACAAGGCCTGTGGCTAATCCGATTTGATTGCCATAGGAAGAATACCCCGCCGCCGCCGTTGTGGTAATCTTACGCTGGGATAGCTTGCCGGGGAGGGTGTCTTTAAGAGGTGTTCTCGGATCTGCCGATCCCGTTACACGCATAGCTTGATAGACGTAGGCTCTACCCGATAGGGGATCACGGATGGCGCCGCCTAAGCAAGTGGCTGCACCGCCAAAGGGCTCAATCTCCGTTGGATGATTGTGGGTTTCGTTCTTGAACATCACAAGCCATTCTTCATCTTTGCCATCGACATCTACCGTGGCTCTGATGCTACAGGCATTGATTTCTTCGCTCTCATCGAGGGCTGTGAGGATGCCTTTTGCCTTTAGCGTTTTGCCCGCTTGCGTGGCTAAATTCATTAAAGTAATGGGTTTTTCTTTACTGAGGTGGTCTTGAAATAACTGGAGGGCCTCTTTGATTTTATCCTTGCCCATGCCTTCTTCTGGAAGATTGATTTCTTCAATATGGGTGGCAAAGGTCGTGTGGCGACAGTGGTCCGACCAGTAGGTATCAAGAACGCGAAGTTCTGTAATCGTTGGATTTCGATTTTCTTTCTTAAAATAATCTTGAATAAATTGAATATCTTCTAAGTCCATGGCAAGGCCAAGGTCTTCTAAAAGCGTATGAAGATCCTCTTTGCTTAAAGTCACAAACCCCTCTACACGGGCGACTTTACTCGGCAGCACGAAAGACTCCGTATCCATAGCATCCCACGGATCTACTTCCATGGATTCTACGGGATTAATGACGTAGGCTTTAATGGCATCAAACATCTCGTCAGTCATATCACCATGGAGCATAATGACTTTTGCGATTTTGACGATGGGCGCTTTCTCTTCTTGACTTAAGAGCTGAATACATTGAAGAACGGCATCCACCTTAGGATCAAATTGCCCTGGCAGCGGTGCCACGGCAAAAACACGGCTTCCTTCCCCTACTTCTAAAGTAGCAGAAGGGATGTCCACCGGAGGCTCATAAAGCACGCTATTGTCTAAAAGTTTTTGAATGGTATCTTGTGATACATTTTGTATGATATAACGCTGAAAAACCCGTACGCCTTCTATCCCAATCCCCATAATATCTTTAATCTCTGTATAAAGATGGCTTGATTCCGTATCAAAGGCAGGCTTCTTACTGACATATAATTCCATGGTTATTCCTCCGAATTTATTCTTCTTTTATTGTAATAGAAGGTGACTTCAAAGTCAATTATAGGTATTGTAGAAGTTGCGGTTTTGTTGTAGACTAAAGATAATGAAAATAAGGAGGATAATTCCATGAGTTTATTAGAAAAAGGAAAAGCGTACCAAGATTTAGCCATTCAGTGGAGAAGAAATCTCCATGCCCACCCTGAGGTTGGGCTTTTTAATCCTTGGACCCAAAACTATCTTGCAGAAGAATTAAAGAAAATGGGTCTTGAACCAAAACTATACGAAACGTGTACCGGTATTTCCGTTGTCATTGAAGGCACCACAAAAGGTAAAGGCCGTGTCATCGGACTTCGGGCCGATACCGATGCCCTTCCCATGGACGATGAGAAGGACGTTGAATACCGCTCCGTCTTCCCCGGTGCTGCCCACTCCTGTGGACACGATGCCAATACCACCATGCTTCTGACTGTAGCTAAGATCCTATCGGAAAACCGTGACCTCATTGAAGGTACCGTAAAACTCGTCTTCCAACCCGGTGAAGAAGGTCCCGCCGGTGCCCGCTACATGATCGAAGAAGGCGTTCTGGAAAATCCAAAAGTCGATGCCATGATTTGTCAACATGCCGGTCGTTCCGTCGACTACGTAGAAAAAGGTCAAGTGGTCATGTCTTACGGCCCTACCATGGCCGCCGCCGATCGCTTCCACGTAAAAGTCTTCGGTAAAGGCTGTCACGGTGCCAATCCTTTAGGCGGTGTTGATCCGATTGTGGCTTCCGCCGAGATTATTTCTGCCCTTCAGACCATCGCCAGTAGAGAAACTTCCCTTGCAGAACCCTGTGTCGTTACCGTCGGTAGCATCCATGGCGGTAGCATGGGCAACAGTATCCCTGAAGTGGTTGAGATGGAAGGAACCATCCGCACCCTCACGCCTGAGACTCGTACCCGTATCCAAAGACGTGTAAAAGAAGTCATCGAAGGCGTTGCCACAGCCCTTAATTGTACCGTAGAAACCGTCATCGATAGCGGTTATCCACCGGTGGTATGTAATAAAGATCTTGCCATTAAAGTGGCAAAATCTGCGGCAAAAGTCCTCGGAGAAGACAACGTCGTCGATCAACAAAACCCCAACATGGGTGGAGAAGATGCGGCCTACTACTTCGAAAAAGTCCCCGGTTGTTACTACTCTTTCTGTAACAAAGATCGTGGCACTCCTGCCCACCACCATCCCCAGTTTGATCTCGATGATTCACTCCTATGGCTCGGCGCCACTGTAATGGCCCAAGCCGCCCTTGATTTTTTAGCTGAATAATATACCCATCTATCCAAAACACCTTCTCCATGGGAGAGGGTGTTTTATTTTGCCCCTTCTTAGACTTATTGGCATATTTTGCTTCTTTCTTCATATCTTATATTGAATAATAGGACTGAGGAGGACAAAATGGAGATTACCACCAACAATAAGACCATCAAAATGAGACTACCGGTCGGTAGCAAAGAAACTTACTTACAAATGGAAAAAATGGTAGAGTTACCCATGGGTTATCCCATGATTGATTCTCTATCGGGCGTTTCGGCGATTAGCCAAACGGATTTCGTCACCGCCATGGATCACAAAGTACTGGTGGGTGCCACCTTGAAAATGTGCATCGTCTACAGCACCATCGATGATGTAGAGTTTATGTACCATACGTATGCGGCACCTGTTTTATTACCCTTCGAAAAAAATGTCGACATGGAAGCTGCCACTTCTTCTATGCTGGGTGAAGCCCATATTGACGTAGAAGAAATACTCTACGAGCCGGTAAAAGATGAAAACGGTCAAATCCGCAAAGTCAAAGTCAAGATTTTCCTTAAGATCATGACCAAGCTTTGGGAAACCAAAACCATCGAATATCCCGAATCCATCTCCGGTGGCGATGATATTGAGATTGATACAAAGACCATTGAGTATATGGATTACCTCGATGACACAAAGCGCAATACCATGATTACGGGAAGAACCCTTCTCCCAAAGACGGCGGCTGAGATTCATCGTGTCGTAAAATCCAGCGGAAGAGTCACGGAAATGTCTATGGAAACGGGAGAAAACGAACTGAAGATCACCGGCCTCTTCTTAAGCCAGACGGTCTATGCCCACCGCTCAGAGATGGAAGAAAGCCTCTGTTACCATGAAGATGTGATTCCCTTTACGACGCACCTGAAGATTGATGGCCTCACAGAAAACCATATGTGCCATGTGCTTTTTGAAGTAGAGGGCATTGATTGTGATATTCTTCATACCAATGAAGAGCGCCCCTTAATCCTTGAAATCTCCGTGGATATGCGCATGACGGTAGGCGCCATGGTGCCAAAGGAAGCCACCATGATTATCGATGGTTACAGCCCCACAAGGCCTATAGCCTTAAAGAAGGAGACGGTACAACTCCGTGCCTATGAAGGAACAGAGTCCATGGAAAACACGTACCGTGAGAGTTTTGCGATCCCCAATGAAGAAGGCATCTTGAATCTTGCCGGCAATACGTATCAGCCCCTTCCCTTCTATCCCCACGTCTATCGAGGTCAAAACGGCGAAATGGGCATCAGGCTCTATACCGACTACTTTAGTCCGAAAGATGAGCGTATTGAACTTCTCATGACTTCTGCCTTAGTAAAGACGGCTATGGAAGGTTTTACGGCCATGGAAGGAACAGAGGTGGATATGGCCATGACGGTAGACAATTTAGAGTGTCGTATCCTCAACAAAAAAGAGTACGAAGTCCGCACCGACATCATCAGTACCATGATGGTCTTTGATACCTGTATGCTGGAAATCGTAAAAGAAATCTACGAAAGCAAAAATCCCGATGATGAAAAAGAATACATCCTCTGCACCCTCCCCGGCATGGTCATCTATACGGTGGTAGAAGGCGATAGCCTCTGGAAGATTGCAAAGACCTATCGCGTCACCGTGGATCAACTGATGAAATGGAACCACTTGAAGGATGACATCATCTACCCCGATCAAAAACTCATCCTCTTTCCCGCTGCCCTTTGCTGTAAGAAAATCAAAAACTAAGGGACGTTCACATTTCCCGGGAAAAGATCAAAAAAAAGCGAAAAATTCTACAAACAATCACAAAAGGAGCGTGAATTTACTTTCACGCTCCTTTATTGTTCGCTCTTGATTGTGGGATTAAGCTTCAGAGGGTACGGGAATCTCGCCGTTTTGTTTTTCGAATTCTGCCACGCATTTTTTTAAATATTGTTCGATTTCCTTATTGGCAGAGCGACCTTCAAACTCAGCAATATAGCGGAATTTAGCAAAAAGTAAGCGATCCACCCGCAACGTATACCTAATTAATTTATCTTTCATATTTTCACCATTCTTTCGTTATTTATATTCTTTATGACTAAATAATAACGCAATCATTGCGTCAAAACGAAATTGGTGGTATAATAGCGTCATAATGACGCATATTATTTAGGGGGGTAGGTATCTTGGCCGAGTTTTGTCTTCATTGCTGGAATCAACTTAATAGTACAAACCATACAGAAAGGCACTACGTCATCTCATGGGATTACGATTTGTGTGAAGGTTGTGGCACATTCCAAAGAGTAGTCATTCGAAAAAGAAAGCCCTTATCGTTATGGAAGCTTTTTTATCTTCTAAGAAAACCACTGGGGCCACCTTCATAGATTCCTTTCAAAACAAACAAAACACCTTCTCAAAAGAGAAGGTGTTTTTAATCGTTATTCTTTAATGGAGATGTCGTACTTTGCTCTAATCTCGGAGCAACGTTTGGCGTATTCTTCGTTGCGTTTTACGGCGGTGAGGTTTTGTACTAAGTGGGCCGCTACTTCTTCAAAGGGAATCATGCGGGATTCTTCTTTGGCCGTTACGGTAATCAGGTGATAACCAAACTGCGTCTCAACGGGCTCACTGACTTCTCCCTGGGGAAGGCTAAAGGCCGCTTCTTCAAACTCAGGAACCATCTGTCCCTTCGTAAAGAAACCTAAGTCGCCACCATTTTGGCCACTGGGGCAAGAGCTGAGTTCTCCCGCTACGGTGCCAAAATCTTCGCCGGCCTTAATGCGCTCCTTCGCTTCTAAAGCTTCCGCTAAGCTCGCTACTAAGATGTGGCTGGCCTGTACGCTCTCTCCCGATTGGAATTCTCCTTGATTCTCATCGTAGTAAGTCTTGGCATCTTCCGCTGTGGCTTCCACATCGCCAATGAGTTTTTGAATGGCGTAGCTCTTAAGAAGGTCTACACGAATGGTCTCCATCTCGTTTTTAAAATCTTCTTCCTGATCGAAGCCTTCTGCTACGGCGTTTTGTAATAAGACTTCTTGATTGACTAATTCATAGACAAGGGATACTTTACCCATGGCATTATTAAATTGGGCGGCACGCTCGGGGCCCAGTTTCTCCAGCATATAATTCAGGTCTTGTTCTGTGATTTCTTTACCGTTGACGGTGGCCAGTACTTTGTTTTCCATTTGGTTTCTCCTTTTGTTGTCCTCGTTGAGGTTTTGATTTATATTTTTTTGGTGCTTCTTTTTTGTTTGGTTTTTTTCCACTTTCTTTTTTGGGATTCTGTTTTTCGTTTTTTTCTTCCTTGGGGCGGGGCGGAATGAGGCATTTTTCATCGTAGCCGATGAGGTCACGGCGTCCTGCCTTTAGAAGGGCTTCTTTTACCAAGTCGTAAGTTTTTGGTTTTTTGAATTGGAGGAGCGCCCTTTGCATGGCTTTATCCCGTGGCGATTTTGCTACGTAGACTTTTTCCATGGTTAAAGGGTGATACCCCGTGTAATACATGGCCGTAGATAGCGTCCCCGGCGTAGGATAAAAATCCTGTACCTGCTCCGGTTGCTGTTTTTGTTCGTTCAGGTATTCTGCAAGGCGAATAGCGCTCTCTAAAGTACATCCCGGATGACTGCTCATCCAGTACGGAACGACGTACTGCTCTTTCCCTACTTTCTTTGATTCTTTATTAAAAACCTTTAAAAAATCTTCGTAGATTTTTTTACCGGGCTTATTCATGAGACTTAGCGTTGCATCATCAATATGCTCCGGTGCTACTCTCAGCTGTCCGCTCACGTGGTGCTCCGCCAGCTCCCTAATAAAGGACGGATCTTGATCCATCAAGGCATAATCGTATCGAATCCCCGAGCGGATAAAGACTTTTTTGACTTTGGGGAGGCTTCGTAGTTTTCTCAGTACCTTTAGGTAAGGCGTATGATCCACATCTATATTCTTGCAAGGCGACTTGCCGAGGCATCTTTTGTGGGGGCATGGGCCTTCTTGTTGCTGTTTTTTGCAGGCGGGGCTACTAAAGTTGGCCGTGGGACCCCCTACATCATGGATATAACCTTTAAAGTCTTTGTGCTCCGTTAGTTTGATGGCTTCTTCAAGGATGGAGTCTTCCCTCCTTGAAATCACCATGCGCCCCTCATGAAACTGTATGGCGCAGAAGTTGCATCCCCCAAAACATCCACTCGAGAGTGTAATGCTAAACGCCACTTCCGACAAAGCGGGAATTCCGTCCCCGTTATAGGTGGGATGGGCCTTCCCCGAGAAGGGTAAACGATATACGTCGTCTAATTCTTGTTGGGTGAGGGGTAAGGAGGGCTTATTTTGTACTAAGTATCTTTTGCCCTGCTTTTGTACGATGGTTTTGCCACTCATTGGGTTTTGTTCTAAATAAATCTTAGCAAAAGTCTTGGCGTACGTTTTTTTATCCTTTGACACTTCTTCGAAGGAAGGAATCATGAGAATCTCATCTTCTTTTAAGTGGCTAATATCGGCTGTCATATAACAAGTGCCGTCGATGTGCTGAATATCCTTCGGCAAAATTCCAGAAGATAAGTACGAAACAATCTCCGTAATAGAGCGCTCTCCCATGCCAAAACTCAACAGATCGGCGCCGCTATCTTCTAAGATGCTGTGGCGCACCTTGTCGTCCCAATAATCATAATGGGCAAAACGGCGAAGGCTGGCTTCAAGGCCTCCGATGACGATGGGAATATCGCCAAAGGCTTCTCTAATCTTATTGCAATAGACGATAGTGGCACGGTCCGGCCTCTTGCCCATTCTACCGCCCGGCGAAAAAACATCGTCCCTGCGCCTGATTTTACCGACGGAGAAGTGGTTGACCATGGAGTCCATGTTGCCGGCACTCACGAGAAAACCGTACTTGGGTCTTCCGAGTTTTTTAAAATCATCGAGGCTTCTATGATTGGGCTGGGCAATAAAACCCACCGTATATCCAAGACTCTCCACAAGCCTTGCAATCACCACATTCCCAAAGCTACTGTGGTCGACGTAGGCATCTCCCGATATGAAGATGAAGTCGAGGACTTCTATCTTTCTTTTTTTGAGGTCTTCCATGGTAGTGGGTAAAAACAGTGGCATAATATCCTCCAGCAAAAAAATAAACTACCTAAAGATAGGAGTCTATAGGTAGTTTATCATAAAGTATACGCTTTTACAAATTACTTCTCAATAATCTTCAGGGTTTTTGGGTATTGATTGAGAATCTTATTGCCTTCTTCTGTGATGAGGACAATGTCTTCTACCCTTACACCAAATTCGCCTTCTAAGTAGATGCCGGGCTCCACGCTAAAGCTCATTCCGGGGGCAAGGGGCGTCGTATCCCCTTGTACCATGTAGGGATTCTCGTGGACTTCAAGGCCAATGCCGTGGCCGGTACGATGGATAAAATACTCACCGTAGCCTTTTTCTGTGATATAGTCCCTCGTGGCTTTATCCACTTCTTCAATGGGCGTTCCGCAGGTAGCCTTCTCTTCGCCTAATAGATTGGCTTCGTGAACAATCTGATAAACTTCGAGATATTTTTCCGTAGGTGTACCAAAGTAGGCGTTTCTCGTCATATCGGCAAAATACCCCTTAAAGGAAGCGCCAAAGTCTACCAAGAGATTGGTGTCCCACTCAATCTTTGTGGTGCCCGTATGGTGGTGAGCAATGGCCGCATTCTTGCCGACGGCTACAATGGGTGTGCCCGTCGTCGTCATGCCCCTTTTGTTCAGCTCAAAGATGAGTTCTGCCGCAAATTCTTTTTCTGTTTTACCGATCCAGTAAGCACCCTTATCAAAGAGGGTACCGATAGATTCATCGGCCATCTTCGCCGCATAGGCTAAGGCTTTCCGCTCCTCTTCACTCTTAAACATACGAAGGGGTAAGATGAGAGAATTGCCGAGGACGAATTTGCTGTCCTTCAGTTCGTTCATGATGGGTACTAAGAATTTGGCCGCCATGTTGTTCTCAATGGCAACGACGGAAGTATCAAAACCTAAGGTGCTGAGTTTTTCCATCAGGAGCTCTACGGGCTGGATGGCGTCCTTCCATGGAAATTGCTGTTTAATCCCACTGTCTTTTAATTGGGGAATATACATGGAATTGGCCACAATAAAAGGCTCTTTCGTATCGCTGATGGCTAAGATTAAGAGTCTTTCGTCGGGACCTGCACCGTATCCCGTAAGGTAGTTCATATTAGGAGAAGGCGATACTAAGTACGTGGTGACGCCTTCTTTTTTCATGTTCTCAATGACTTTTTGAAGCTTTATTGATTGATTCATAGGAATTTCCTTTCTGTTTTTTGGCGGTGCTTTAGCCTTCTACCGTCTCCATAATCTCCAGTGCAATGCCATCGGGGTCGTTGAAGTAGCACCACCATGTATTGGCCATGGGGCCACCTTTAATCAGGCGAGGCTCATGCCAGAAAGTAACGCCCTTTGCCGTAAGCTCCTTCACCACTTCAAAGATGTCTTCCACATCGAAGGCTACGTGGGAAGCACCTACTGCGTTTTGGGGCATGGGCTCATCAATAGGGGAAGGGGGATAAGAATACTCGAGTAACTCTAAGATGGTGCCATCGGGTAATTCAAAAAGCACGACTTGACTGATGGCGTCCTTCACTCTGACTGTTTTTTCTGCTAGGGGATCTTTATCGCCAGGTCCCGGTGGCTCGCTCAGTTGCTTAAGCCCTAATACATCTCGGTAAAAAGGAATGGATACTTCCAGATTCTTAACGCTAATGCCAATGTGTTTTAAACCTCTCATTTTCATCTTGCTTCTCCTCTTTTCTTATATTATTCCGGCTGTACAGTGCCGCAAAACATACAAAACTCTTCATCGCTTCGCAGTAGATTGCCACACTCAATGCAAAACTTCTCATCGTCTTCAATCTCCGGCGGTGGCGGTGGCTCAATCTTAACGGTGACCGATTTCTGGTCATAAATCTCGCCGGTATACGTGTAGGGCTCTATGTGGATCACCCGCTTCCCGCACTCACTGCAAAACTTCGTACCCACTTCAAGCTCTTTACCGCAAAGGTCGCAGTACTTTGTATTTTCTTTCGTTTGTTTGAGTTTGTTGAGGGATTTTTCCAGGGTCTTAATCTCTTCACAAATCCCAAAAAGCTGATCGCCGTCCATACCTTCTCCCGATAGGTACGTATTATAAAAATACTGACCCAAAATCTTCTTCTTATCGGAGATCAAGGCTTCAAGTCGCATGATTTCGATTTTTTCTTTTCCTTTTGCAATGACTTCTTGCGATTTTTTGGCGACTTTATCGCCGCCTTTTACGATTTTGTTCGTCAAGTCTTTTAGTTTTTCTTTATCAAAAGCATCATAAAAATCTGCCATATGGATTCCTCTCTTTTTTTCTTTTATTATTACTATTATATCACTTCAGTAAAAACTTTCACCTTTTTTTTTGAAATTATGGTATAATAAAAGAAGAAAGTGCAGAGATTCTCCCAAACTAACGTATGCGAAGGATTTGAGATAGTCCTTTCATAAATATAGTTTCAAGAAAGCGAGACCCCTATGATTAAAGAGATTTATGAACGCCACAGTGTCAGAAAATTCACCGAAGAAGCCGTAAAAAAAGAAGATTTACTGGCTATGCTGGAGGCGGCAGCCCAGGCCCCCAGTGCTAAGAACCAGCAGAACTGGCACTTTACTGTGGTCACGAACAAAGACATGATTGCAAAACTTGCAGAAGCCGTCGCTAGAAAGAATGAAGAAATCGCCCTCACCATCGAAGATGAGAAAAAACAATCAAACTTCCGTAAGTTTTTACGTTTTGCCGATTTCTTTAAAGGTGCACCATGTCTTGTCCTTGTTTATGACAAGTTCGTCAGCAACGAAGGCTACGACGAAATGGTGAAAGCCGGCTACAGCAAAGAAGAAACAGAAAACTTAAGCGGCGTTGCTTGCCATATGCAGGGCATCGGTGCCGCCATCGAAAACTTCTGCCTCACCGCCACCCACCTTGGATACGGTACCACTTGGATGACGAGCTCCACCTATGCCGCAAAAGAGATTGAAGCCGTTCTACCCGTTGGTAAAGAAGGTTTTACCCTCTCTGCCCTCCTTCCCGTAGGTCGCCCCGACGGTGAAGTCAAGTTCCCTCAACGTATGGCCGTGGAAGAAATCTCCACCTTTGTTGAATAATGAGGCCTCTTAAAAAGCAAAAAAGGACTTAACGAAAGTTAAGTCCTTTTTTTATGCTTGTTTTACTTGTAAAGAAACTTACTTCTTCATGTTTTTCAGCATGAATCCTCCTAAAAAGCGTTTTGGCTCATAGCAGATAACGAAGGCGTTTGGTTCGTATTCTTTTGTGACTGCAATGAGGGCTTTTTCTTTATTTCTTGGGATTAATACGCTGAGTTCATATCGGGGACTGGTTCGGCCCTCTCCCTTATAGACGGTGACACCGTATCCTTCTTCTCTCAAAAAAGCAATAAAAGCCTCGTTATGATCTTCGATGTTGATGCGAAAAACGGAGTAGCCCACCGCTAACTTCTCTTCGATATAACCACCTAAGATAATCCCAAGGGAAAATCCCACGGCGTAGACAACCATCGCCACGGTGCTTTGATCTCCGCTAAAGACGAGGGAGAGGCCAAAGACGTAGATGAGGGCTTCTAACATGCCGAGGACAGAGGCCATGGCCGTCATTTTTTTTACCATAAAGATGGTGCGAATGGCAAGAATGGGGACGTAAACTAATTGTAAAACAAGGATTAAGATGATTTCTCCCATGGTGGATTCCTCTTTCTTATTAAATTGATTGTATAAAGATAAAGAAGGAGAAAAACTCTCCTTCTTCAAACTGGATTAAATTAAGTGAAGCTCTTCTTGGCGACCGTCTAAGTAGTAGGTGCCGTCCTTTAAGACGACGACTTCTTCCTCTTGGTGAAGATTAATCGTCTTGCCGCCCCACTCTGGCATTGGTGTTACACTGCAAAGCTCCATGGAGAATACGGTATTGGCTTCGATGACACGATCGCCGGATACAGGGATTGGGTCTTTAGAGCCATAACGTCCAATGGTTGGACCTGCACCGTGGCCATGGGTACCGATAGGGTGGGTAAAGATGTGGCCTTCAATACCTTCTTCTTTCATCTGGGCATGGCTACGTAAGAAAGCTTCATTACCGGTATTCCCCGGGCGCATATGCTCCCTGAGGATTTCTTGCATACGATTGGTGTTTTTGAGGGCGTTTTTGAGGCCTTCTGGGGCATCTGTTTCGCCGGGCTTTAAGATGTATCCTACTTCTTGTTGATCGGTGCATAGGCCTAAGTATTCGATGCCAAAGTCGGACCAAATCACATCTCCCGGCATAATAACAAGGCTGTCGGGATTGGCTTCATAGTAGGCTTTATCGGGGCTAAAGATGGAGATGTTAGGGATAAACCAAGGGGGGCAGCGAAGGTCTTCCATGCGCTGTCTAATCCACCACTCCACATCAAGACAAGTGGTCACGCCTGGGGTAATGACTCTACGGCTAAAGGCTTCGTCAATAATGCTGTGGGCCACATTACACACCGTCTCGTAGGCGGCAATTTCTTCTTCGATTCTCGTTTCAAGCCAAGCAATGGCTGCCGTCTCTGCGCTTACAACCTTAGGGAACCACTTCTCTCCCAAAGTCTCTTTTAGCATCATAAAGTCGCCGGTACCGATACCATCGCAGTGATTATCAAGGATGGAGTAATTGACGCCAATATTCTTTGGCTGTTTTTCTTCGATGATGTCAAGGAGGCAAGACCACTTATCTTGGCCTGGATTTCCCGGATAATTGGTAAAGAATCTGCCGGCATGGGTATCTGAACGGAGCTGAATATAAAGGCGCTCTACCGAGCCATCTGCCTGCTTCGTAAAGACGTAAAAAGGTCTTCCGAAGGCGTTCATTGCGGGGCTTGGTGTCATGGACATAAGGACGGGGTCTTCGTTGTATTCTCTACTGATAATGAGCCACATATCAAGGCCCGCTCTCTCCATGGCCAGAGGTAAGACTTCTTCAAAACGCTTTTCGAGCCACTGGTTTTTTAATTCTCCCCGCTCTCTTTCATTTAAGAGGTTTTGTTTGAGATCTGCGGTAAAACTGATAGAACCGTTTTTTCTTTTAATTGCCATTTTGTATCTCCTTTTATTTTATTTATATTAGATGAAATTCTTCTTGTCTGCCATCTAAGAAATGGACGCTACCATCTTGTAGGACGACGATTTCTTCTTCTTGATAAATATGCACTTCACCGCCGTTCCATTCTTCTAAGGTGCTGACTCCGCAAAGTTCCATGGAGTAGACGGTATTCGGTGTAAGGATTTGTTCTCCGCTAAAGGGAACCGGCGCCGTGCTACCGTAGCGACCAAAACTTGGTCCTGCACCATGGCCGTGGACTCCGATGGGATGGCTGTAGATGTGGCCCTTTAGGCCTTCTTTTTCCATGTCTTTTAGCGTACTTAAGAAAATTTCGTTACCGGTGCGTCCAATCTTAATATTGTCTTTCAGTAGATCTTGGATACGATTCGTATTCTTCATGGCTTTTTTGAGGCCTTCTGGGACGTCTGTTTCGCCCTGTTTTAAGACGTAGGCATGCTCTTGCTGATCGGTACACAGACCAAGGTACGTAAAGCCAAAATCAGACCATAAGATATCACCGGGCATAATGACCGTGGTATCGGGATTGCCTTCATAGAAGGCACTGCCTTCACGGAGGACTTGAATATTAGGGATAAACCAAGGGGGACAACCGAGGTCGTTCATTCGTTGTCTGATCCACCATTCCACATCAAGGCAAGTGGTCACGCCGGGGGTGATGACCCTTCGGCTGAAGGCTTCGTCGATGATGCTGTGGGAGATACTGCAGATGGTGTCATAGGCGGCGATTTCTTCTTCGATTCTCGTCTCAAGCCATGCAATAGCCGCCGTCTCTGCGCTCACTACTTTAGAAAACCACTTTTCTCCCAAGGTTTTTTCTAACATGCGAAAATCTCCGGCACCGATGCCATCGCAGTGATTGTAAGCTTCAGAAAAATTAACGCCGATTTTCTTTGGCTGTTTTTCTTCAATGATTTTGAGGAGGCCTTCCCACTGGGTTTTGCCTTCTCCCGCCGGATAATTAATAAAAAACTCTCCCGGCGATATATCGGCCCTCCGCTGAATATAAAGGCGCTCTACCGTACCGTCTGCCTGCTTCGTAAAGACATAAAAAGGCCGACCGAAGGCGTTCACTGCGGGGCTTGGTGTCATGGACATTAGGATGGGGTCTTCATTGTATTCTCTACTGATAATGAGCCACATATCGATACCGGCTCTCTCCATGGCCATGGGTAAGACTTCTTCAAAACGCTTCTTCAGCCACT
>CAYJGI010000005.1:0-865 GCA_964369705.1 uncultured bacterium | reverse complement strand
ATTCTTTAGAACCCCTTGCTCACGATCCGATAGGATGTTTTGTTTGAAATCCGCTGTAAAATAGTATGTTCCGTTTTTTCTTTTGATTGCCACAAGTATTCCCTCCGTTTTTTTGATGATGGGGTGGTTCTTGTTGAATGAATCTTAGAAAATTATGAATGCCACAAGGACTGCAATCACAGTCAAAATCCCGACAGCCCAATAGATGTACTTATCTGCTTTTTTCTGTGCCTCCAGTTTTTGGCGCAGTTTTTCTTTTTTTTCGTATCGCATTTTGCGGTTTTTGTGGGATGTGTTCTTTGCCATGGCTTAGCTCCTGTCTTTTTTATCAATATACCAAAAAGAGTAACCCCTGTAAATACCATTGTAAAGATTGCTTTTTTTCTTTTTTTTCTTCATAATAAGAGAGAGGTGATGACATGATAAATATCAAAAAACAAGGCTCTATCCATGGGGCCACTTCCACTCAAATGATCGAAGGCGTTACACGAAAAACCCTTCTCTACAATGACGAAATCTTAATGGTGGAATTTACGATTCAAAAAGGTGCCCACCTTCCCCTCCACCAACACATTAATACCCAGTGCAGTTATATTAAAGAAGGGTGTCTTATTTTTTTTGATGAAGACGGGAGAGAATCCCGCCTTCAAAGTGGCGATGCACGGCTTTTTTTACCCGGTGAACCCCACGGCGCAAAAGCCTTGGAAAATAGCAAGATTATTGATGTTTTTACCCCTTCACGGGATGATTATAAAGACGAATAGGAGAAAACCAAATGGCAATTATCAGAAGGGGCAATACGCCCTACGATTCGAAGTTAAGACAAAAGATTCTTTCACAAAGAGATCAAGGTACCGTTAAGAAT
>CAYJGI010000004.1:18667-23629 GCA_964369705.1 uncultured bacterium | reverse complement strand
AACTAAAAGAACAGGGCTTCACCGATGAAGAATACGTAAAAGCAAAAGAACAATTAAAGGGTAATTTACTCCTTAGCTTAGAATCCACCAACAATCGTATGCTTCAACTGGCCAAGGGAATGATTTATTTTGGAGAGCCGGAAGAAGGGGACACCATCGTCAAAGCCATTGATCAAGTTACAAAAGAGCAAATGGAAAAAGTCTTAGAGACTTATTATAACAAAGACGAAATGGCCATCGGTGTCGTCAGTAAAGTGGAGCCGAACTTCACAAAAACAGAATAAAACACCTCAAAATGTGGTGAGGTGCCCGCATAAAACTTGTACGCCCTGCATACATTCAGGTAGGGGTGATTGTACATGAAATTATCAGAATTATACTATAAAGAACTCATTAATATTGTAGATGGTGCTAGACTTGGTTATTTTGGCGAAGGTGATTTAGAGATTGACCCAAGAACGGGAAAGATTCTTAATATTCTACTTAGAGAAGCACCCAGCGGATTCAGACTGCTACCTAGGCAAGCGGAGTATTTTGCCATTCCTTGGTCTGCCATCTCCCGTGTGGGCGATGATATGATAATCATTGACTATGCTCTACCGGGACACAGAGACTATATGTCTATGGAGCCACCTACAGTAATCAGAAAAGGAAAATAATATGTCAGAAACAAATCAAACTGCTTCAAGCAAAAATAAAAAACATACAACCAAAAAGAGTACTCCTAAAAAAAGTACAACCAAAAAATCAAAAACAACACAAGAAGAAACAAAAATCAAACTAATACCCTTAGGAGGTCTCGGTGAAGTCGGTAAAAACATGACACTTATCGAGATGAATAACGAAATCATCGTCATTGACGGAGGCCTTGCCTTTCCTGAAGATGACATGCTGGGAATTGATATCGTCATCCCAGATATGACGTATCTTTTTCAGAACAAAGATAAAGTCAAAGCCGTATTCCTAACCCACGGCCACGAAGATCACATTGGCGCCATGCCTTATTTATTGAAGGAGCTCGATGTCCCTGTATACGGTACAAAGCTGACTTTAGGCCTCTTAAAAGGTAAATTAGAAGAATTAAAAGTAGTGCACAAGAGTGGCCTCCACGAAATCAGTCAGAGAGATCGTATTGAAGAAGGCGCCTTTGCCGTCGAGTTTTTTAGGGTGAACCACAGTATCCCCGATGCCGTTGGTATCGTGATTCATACACCCATAGGATCTATTGTCCATACAGGAGATTTTAAGATGGATCAAACACCGGTCGATGGCGAGAGGCTTGATGTTCATAAATTAGCAGAACTGGGTAACGGTAATGTGTTACTACTGATGTCAGATAGTACCAATGCCGAAAGACCGGGGTATACCATGAGTGAAAAGACGGTGGGATCAACGATTAATGACGTCTTTGCCAGTAGTAATGATCGGATTATCGTGGCAACCTTTAGTAGTAATGTCCATCGTATTCAACAAGTTGTAGATGCCGCTACAAAATACGATCGCAAGATTGCCTTTGTAGGTCGCAGCATGGAGAATGTTGTCAAGATTAGTACAGAGCTTGGTTATCTCAACATTCCAAAGAATGTGATGATCGATATCGATTCTCAAAACCGATATCCCGCCAATAAAGTGGTTATCGTTACTACAGGAAGTCAAGGAGAGCCTCTCTCAGCGCTTACGAGAATGAGTGTAGGGATGCACCGCAAAGTATCTTTAAGCCCTAATGACACCGTCTTAATCAGTGCCACACCGGTTCCAGGTAATGAAAAAATGGTAGGAAAGACGATTAACAACCTGTACCAAAGGGGCGTCAATGTGGTATACGGATCAATGAGTGGCGTCCATGTCAGTGGCCACGCCAGCAGCGAAGAGCTTAAAATGATGCTGAACTTAGTAAGACCTAAGTACTTTATGCCGGTCCACGGAGAATATAGACACCTGATTAATCATCGCAAACTTGCCATGAATGTAGGACTAGAGAAAGAGAACATTTTCTTATTAGAAAACGGTAACGTCTTATCGATTACCGATACCAAAGCAGAAATCACCGGCAAAGTTACAGCAGGACGGACCTTGATTGATGGTCTTGGTGTAGGCGATGTAGGGAATATCGTCTTAAGAGATCGAAAACTCCTTTCAGAAGACGGTATTATGGTGGTTGTAGCCACTATTGATAAAGAAGTAGGACTTGTATCGGGGCCAGATATTGTAAGCCGAGGTTTTGTTTATGTAAGAGAGAGTGAAAGCCTCATGGAAAACGCAAGGAGTGTCGTCGTAGACTGCCTTGAAGCTTGCTTCTCCGAGAATATCAAAGAATGGTCCGTCATGAAAACCCTCATTAGACAAGAACTGGGACAATTCTTATACGAAAAAACAAGAAGAAAGCCAATCATACTACCCATCTTAATGGAAGTATAATGATAAAAAGCCGTAGGTCATCTACGGCTTTTTTTTGCGACAATCAATTCAAAAAAAAGGCCACAAATAAGCCATTTGTGAAAGAATGAAGGAGGAATTGATAAAAACAGGTAAAAACTGTATTTTTCTTTCTTTTTAGAATAAAAACAAGTATAATGAATTGATAATGATTGTTGGAGGTCAAATGAATGACGAATACCCATCGTAATAAACTTTTAAAGCGTTTTTACATGATTTTTATTATGCAAGCTTTAGGTGCGAATTTTGCCCATCCTTGTACTCCAACCCTTATTGGTAACTTAGGACTTAATGATTATATGTTTGGCGTGGCTTTTGCCTGCATGGCTTTTGGTAGTTTTGTTTTTGCGCCTTTCTGGGGAAAACTCAGCGACCGTGTGGGGCGCATGAATCTCCTCATGATTACAGGTATTGGCTATGGAATTGGCCAAGGGCTTTTTGGCATCAGCACTACAGAGATCGCCATTGCCTTTGCCAGATTTTTTGCCGGTTGTTTTGCCGGCGGTTTCTTTGCTGTACAGCTAAGCTACTTAATGGATATTACCACCGATCAGACGAGGGGTAAGCATTTTACCATTAGCATGACTTTTAACAGTGCTTTTAGTGCCATTGGTTACTTAATTGGTGGTTTTTTAGGTGAAATCTCCATTGGTCTTATGTTTATCTGTCAGACGGCGGTTCTTGCTTTAAGCGGAATCTTATTTGCAAAACTTCTAAAAGATTCAGAGGAAAAGAATTTTGTAAAAAGTATTCCACGGAAAGATATTGTCCATATTTTAAAGACGAGTAATCCTTTCGTTACTTTAAGCCTAAGGGGCGAAAAAATGACGAAAACCATGGTCATCCTTTCCATTGGCGCCCTGGTCTGTGCTTTTGGTAGTACGGCCTATGAGCAGTGTTTTAACTATTATATCAAGGATGTATACTTCTTTAGCCCCAGCTACAACGGAATTCTAAAGGCGGCCCTTGGTTTTATTACTTTGATTGTTAATTTTACCATTGGTCTCAGGCTGATGCGTAAATCTAATTTAAAAAATAGTTTTATGCTTTGTGTGCTATTAAATGGTCTTGCCATGAGCGCTATTATCCTCACCGGTGAAGTGGTTGGATTTATTTTACTCAATATCTTTGTCTTTAGTGTGAATGCGATTTATATGCCCTTGCAGCAGACGCTCTACGCCGAGTCGGCCACAGGCGATGATAACGGAAAGACCATGGGCGTCTTTAATTCTATCAAATCCTTTGGTAATATCTTTGGTGCTTTAATGGCGGGCATGGTTTACGGTTTTGGTCCTGATTTGAGCTTTATTATGGCGGGAGTGGCTTTCTTAGCCATTGCTGTCCTTACCTTTATGCATGAACAGAATAAAAAAAATAAAAAACAATCAAACCAACATACGATTAGATTATAGGAGGCTTAATGATGGATTTTAAGAGAGAAAACACCCGTATTTATGTTGAAGACAATAATGGTCAAGTCATTGCAGAAGTGCTTTTTCCATTGAGAAATGGTGTATATACAATTACTCGCACTTTCGTTGACGAAAGTCTAAGGGGACAAGGTGTAGCACAAAAACTAATGGAAGCCGTGAGAGCTGTTGCAATGGATGATGATATTAAGATTGATCCCGCTTGCAGTTATGCAAAAAAATACTTTGATCAAGAAGCATACCGCCACTTAACGGTATAAGAAAAAACATGGGAAATGGAGAACGAATATGGGTCACTGGATGCCTAAATTAAGCTTTGATACAATCCATCAGATTCCCTTTGAAACCCTCTATAAAAAAGGGTATCGCGGCATTATCATTGATCTTGATAATACACTGATTCCATGGAGTGTAAAAGAAGCTTCACAAAAAGAAATAGACTTTATGAATAGAATTGAAACGATGGGATTTAAAGTCATACTCTTTAGCAATAACTCCTATGATCGAGTGAAGCTCGTAGCCGATCGATTGCAGGTGGATTTTATTAGCCGTGCACAAAAACCACTCTCAGCGAAATACATAGAAGCGTTATCAATTCTTGGCACAAGAGCCAGTGAGACCATGGCCATCGGCGATCAATTCTATACCGATATCGTAGGCGGTAATCGACAAAAAATCCTAACCATTCTAGTGAGGCCCTATACCATGCCTGGTTATGGCTGGACCAAATTCGTTCATTTTTTAGAGACGCCACTGAGGATCAAAGTCGATAGACGATTTCAACGTGGGAAGAAATAGCAATTAAGCGTTGTTAATATGAAGGCTTCTTGCAGAGGCGAGTTGTATCAACTTTTTGTCTGTATGATTTTATCGGACGTTGATACGATAGTAGGACATTATTGCCATTATAAGGAGGAACTGTCGTATGCTAATCTTTGGACTTATTTATAATATTGTTGTTTTAATACAGAGTTTTTTAGCTTTTGGCACTGCTTATCGCTTCACAAAGAGTAACGGCGATAATGGTGCATCTCTTTTTGGCTGGCTGTTTGTTTTTCAACTGGCCGCTATTGTGCCTTTCCTTGGGATTTATTTA
>CAYJGI010000004.1:15925-18657 GCA_964369705.1 uncultured bacterium | reverse complement strand
GATCAACCATACAATTAAAATAATCAAAATGAAAGTAAAAAGCAAAAGACCTTTTGGTCTTTTGCTTTTTTTATTTGTTACGATTTATTAATAGTCAACATGGAGGTAGTTGGTAAAATGAATTTTGATATGGGGAACCATCACTTTACAATTTGATTTTACAATAAAAAAATGAAATTAATATGAAAACAATGTAATAAATTGATGGGTTATCCACAGAATCCGTTGAATTATTGTCAATTGACAAAGGCCATTCTCCCTATAATAAAAGATAGCCCACTACGGGAGGTGATGCCTTGGATAAAGAAGTACAAATGACCATAGAAAAAGATGCCTTAAGAGAAAAGAGCCAATCCACCTATGGAAATCCAAAAAAAAACCAAGGAAGAAGCACCGGCCCCAAAAAAACAACAAGATCTAAAAAAATCGATGAGGGATCGGTTTTGGAAGATGTAAAAACGCATTGGGGGCAAGAAAAAGCAGTAGAATCGCTTCTTTGGCTTATGCATATTGCAGAAGGAGAGATTACAAGGGACGGGATTAAATCAGCCAATCTTTCGGCTTATTTAAACACCATTAAAGAGCTGAATCGATTGGTGGATATTACAAGCAATCAAGATGAAGACGCTCTCAATCAATTTATTGGTGGGATGACGGAGGAAACAAAATGAAGCTTTCGTCAAAACAAAAAGTAATACTAAAGGAAGCCCATGGTAGATGGAATATTTTTTGTGGTGCTGTAAGAAGTGGTAAAACGTACGGGACTTTTTTTTTATTGGCATATCGCATTAAGGAATTTAGAGGAGAGAATATGCTTCTCGTCGGAAGAACCCTCACTACCTTAGAAAGAAACGTCATCGATCCATTAAGAAAACTATACGGTAATCGTAATGTAACAACGATGGATACAAGGGGAAGAGTACGGATTTTTGGTCAGAAGTTTTATTGCGTGGGTGCCAATGATAAAGAAGCTTATACAAAGATACAAGGTCTTGGATTATCCTATGCCTATGGCGATGAGATGACGACATGGCCTGAGAATTTTTTTAAAATGCTACAATCAAGACTCGATGGGAAAAACGCAAAATTTGATGGCACTTGTAACCCAGAAGGCCCCAATCATTGGGTCAAGAAATTTATAGATGACCCAAGGGATGATAAAAGAATCTTTAATTTTACCATGGAAGATAATCCTTTCTTGCCCGATGGTTTTGTCGAAAGCCTGAAAGCTGAATACAAAGGAACGGTCTATTATGATCGTTACATCTTAGGGCGATGGGTACAAGCGGAAGGTGCTGTTTTTCCACTCTTTGATACTTCAATGGTGGTGGACAAAGCACCTCCATTATATTTTGCCACTATGGGTTTTGATTTTGGTGGTAACAAAAGTGCAACGGCGGGAGTTGTGGTGGGTTTTAGTAAGCAGTTTAAAGAAATCGTTGTTATTGATGAATACTATGATAAAGACAATATAAATGTCACAAAACTGAAAGAAAATTTCAAAGATTTTGTGAACAAGAACAGTATGCATACATTAACGGCGGTTTATCTTGATAGTGCTGAGACACTACTCATTAGAGAACTAAAGACACTAGGGCTTCAAACATCGCTAAAAAATGCCCGCAAAAACCCCATTGCCATCAGAATCCAGCTTCTCAATGGACTCATGGCAAAAAAACGTTTTTTGATTATGCGCCACTGTCAAAAAACCATTGCAGCAATACAAGATGCCGTCTATGATGAGACCGGCAGAAGGCTTGATGATGGCTCCCAAAATGTGGACAGCCTCGATGCCTTAGAATACGCCATCGAACCATGGCTAAAAGAACTCGTAGAGGTAAGAACATGAAAAACTTAAAAAAAGTTTTGCAATCCTTAGGTTATGATCATCTATCCTTCAATTACAGGGACGATATTCATCTATGGAAAACACATTACTGCGGTCATAAGAATAATACAATTAATTTTTCTAAAAAAATCTGTGAAGATTGGGCCAACCTTCTTCTCAATGAGAAGTTTTCTTTAAAGGTGGAAGATAGTGACAGTAATCTCGTACTGCAACAGGTACTCAAGGACAATGGTTTTTTTGTACTCAGTAACAATCTATTAGAACAAACCTTTGCCCTAGGGACAGGCGCTTTTATAGAAACCATTCACAAAGGAAAAGTAAAAATCAAGTATATTCCTGCAGATATGATTTATCCCCTTATTTATGACAATGAATCGGTATCACACATTCTTTTCTTATCGGAGAAAGTGCTACAAGGGGGCAATTATTTTTATGGAGAGCTTCATCAATTTGAAGAAAATGAGTATGTGATTTTGAACCTTGTTTTCAAAAAAAATACCGCCGGAGACTTAATCATAGAGGACAACCCATTACTCTTAGGCGATATTCCAAGAAGAATCACCATACAGAATCCAACAAAGCCCCTTTTTCAGCTCATCCGACCAAGCATTACGAATCCAAGGGATTTTAAAAGCCCCATGGGTGTCAGCGTATTTCATAATGGATTGGAAGAATTAAAAAGCATCGATATCATCCATCAAAGCTATCAAAACGAATTCATCATGGGTAAAAAAAGGATCATCGTTACACCGGAAGCCTTAAAAAGTGTGGTGGATCCCGATACCGGCACTCTCAAAAAGTATTTTGATGATACAGATACAACCTACAGTATATTGCCCCTTGATGATACCAATAATCCTTTCCTAAAGGAAATTGACTTTCA
>CAYJGI010000004.1:0-15915 GCA_964369705.1 uncultured bacterium | reverse complement strand
GTCAGTCACATTAATCTGCTTACTTTAAAATGTGGGCTGGGTCAAAACAGGTATTTAAACAATAATCGTAACATTGAGACGGCCACTCAAGTGGTGGCTGAGAATAATGAGCTTTTTCGTAATGTAAAAAAGCACGAAATCATCCTTCAAAAAGCGCTAACAGATTTAGGAGAAGCGATTTTGTACTTAGAAAAAGAGTTTTTGAAAAATCCCTTTGTGGTTCAATCGCCTGTTAAGGTGAGTTTTGATGATGGTGTTATTGATGATATGGGTACTATCCGTGATCGTGCACTATTAGAAGTCAAGGGACGAACAAGAAGTATTAAAAACTACATGACAGAGATTCTTCATCGTACCGAAGGAGAAGCTGAAGCAGAGCTCAATCAATTATTAACAGAACAAAATTTTGCCCAATAGGCTTTAAACAAGGAGTAAAGCATGAACGATATCATTCAGCAAGAAACAAATGGCGTAGACGAAATCTTATCAAGTGCAATCGAGGCACTTGAAGGGGACGAGGCTACAAAAAAGGCAGAAAAAGAGGAAAGACTTTTTACTCAGAAAGATGTAGATCGTTTTGTGGCAAAAAAACTAAAATCAATGCCTTCTAAAGAAGAACTTATTGATTATAGGGAGTGGAAGTCTATGAGACCGCAATTAGAAGAAAAAGTAAGAATCTTAGAAGCTGAAAAAACAAGATTAGAAAAAACAGCACTATTAAACCGCTATGGCGTCGATAGTGCTTACCATGATTTTCTGATGGCAAGTTTTGACAATGATTTTGAAGAATCTTTAAAGGATTATTTAAAAACCCGTGGCGGTTTTGTAAAAAAAATGGGAGAAGTCACGATGACAATGGGACATGAAGGCAGCGGCACGACGCTTTCTCGCACCGAAATCATGAGCGATCTTCTTCGCAAAATCAATCAAAAATTAGATGTATAAGAAAGGAATAACAATATGCCTTATAACAATCAAATCACAAGAAATGATGCACAAGCGTTAATTCCAAGCGAAGTGTCAAAAGAAATTTTTAATGGTTTAGCAACATCCAGCGTGGTACTTAATCATTTTAGACGTCTACCCGATATGACAAGAAAACAATTATCGGTCCCTGTCCTTGATCTTCTGCCTATGGCCTACTGGGTTAGTGGCGATGATGGATTAAAACAAACAACGAATCAAAGCTGGAGTGATAAAGTGATTCATGCAGAAGAACTGGCGGTTATTGTGACCATCCCTGAAGCTGTTTTGAATGATGCCGAGTACGATATCTGGGCGGAAGTAGAACCAAGACTGGTTGAAGCTTTTGGTAAAGCCATTGATGAAGCGGTACTCTTTGGCGTGAATAAACCAGTAGCTTGGAGAGATTCGATCTATGATACCATTGTAGATCTTGAAAAATACACTGTCTTAGGGAGCGATACACTTTATACGGATCTCTTAGGCGATGGTGGTGTCATTAGCCAAATCGAAGAGAGTGGATACATGCCAACGGGTCATATTGCATCGGTGAATATGCGTAGCAAACTCCGTGGGATTAAAGATCTAAATGATCACCCACTCTTTAGAAATGGCATGAATGATGGTACAACTTATACACTGGATGGTACCCCCATGGTGTTTCCACTAAATGGAAGTTTTGATGGGACAAAGGCCCTTCTAATTAGCGGAGATTTCAATCAAGCAGTATACGCCATTAGGCAAGACATCACTTTCAAACTCCTTACAGAAGGTGTCATCACCGATAATAACAAAAATATTATCTACAACTTAGCACAACAAGATATGGTTGCACTCCGTGCGGTGATGCGACTGGGCTGGGAGATTCCAAATCCAGTGAATGCTTTAGATCATTCCGTTAGTCGCTTTCCTTTTGCGGCACTGATTCCGGAAAGCTTAGTGGTGGATCCACCGGCAGGATCATAAGAAAGGGGAGAACCCTATGTGGATTGATTTAAATTATTATTTCAATGAATATCATGGAGAATCCATGGAAGACACATCAGAAGTATTAGCGGCTATCACATCAGCGGCAAGGCAATTAAAGGCGATTACCCACCGGGACTTTGATTCTAATAATCCTTCTTCAAAGATGAAATTGGCTTTAGCTATGCAAGCGGAGTACTTACTTCACCACCCAGAGAATAGAGATGGCGTGGGAGAGAACGTAAAAATCGGTAGTTTTCAGGGAGCGTCTAGGGAAGGCATTGTGATCCTACCCCTTGTAAGACAGCTGCTTTTTGATGAAGGACTATTATATCGTGGGGTGAGCCCATGGAAGTAGTTCAAATCCCTAAGGTATTCTTGCCCCATGGCTTTACACTTCTGAAATACAACAAAGAAGATGATCAAGAATCGCCACTTTACGAAGAAATTCCCGTAAAGTGGGTTCGAATAGAAGTGGAATTCGGCAATGAAATGAATAAAGATGGTACCGAATCAAATATCAAGGGAAAAATCTATATTTCACCTGAGAATACCTGCCCAAGGGGACTTTCTTTTACGCCGCGGGATCGGATCCGACTGCCGGACTCCATGGGCGCTTTCACCCTTAGAATTGCGTCTATATTGCCAGTATATGGCTCTCTATCTAAACCCCATCACGTAGTACTGGAGGTGAGGGGGTAATGGCAACAATTTTCAAGGTGGATTTTGATCCCACAGTGACTGCAAAAGCCTATAGCGAAAACATCGAAACCGCTCAAAAACTATTAAGCCAGCGGGTGCTCATTGATAGTAATCGCTATATTCCAAAAAGAACGGGAAGACTTCACCGTAGCGGACATATTGACAATCAGTCTGTTGTTTGGGATGTGCCTTATGCATCGATTATGTATTACAGAGATCTGAAAAAACCGGTAAGTACAGCAGTCAATCCCCTTGCAAGATCCCATTGGTTTGATTTTGCTAAGCTACAATACTTAGATGCATGGGTAGAAGAAAGCCTTGAAAAAGCCGGTCTTAAGGGGGTGCTTGTAAAATGATTGCATACGAAATTGCAAAATACTTAAACGTTAAAGCAAAACCCTTCGCCAAAATTCGCATAGATGAACTGGACGAAGGGGAAGAAGGCCTTTTCTTAAGTCAGTATCCCGGAACAATGAGCACAACGGTGTATCTAAACGGTGATGAAGAAGGTCAGTTTGACTTTGGCATCATCGCAAAAACAAAAACAAAAGATAAGGCCTTGCAATGTCTTCAAAAAATCGATGAAACTATGAAGAATCTTGAGTCCATACAAATGGATACGGTAGAAATCACAAAAATCACAGTGAGTAATACGCCATGGTTATATGATCGATGGCAAAACGGTAGTTTTCTATATACCAACGAATATCACGTAGAATACACGAAGAAGAAAGGGGTTTTATAATATGGCATTTCCAAAAATCAATCATACTATTTTTGAAATCAATACCGGATCCGGTAGCGTAGAAACATGGAGCCGTATCGGTGCAGGCATTACCAGTATCACAAAGAGCACCAACGAAAACTTAGAACAAACACAGTACATGACCGATGATGGTTGGGGCAGTAGTGATGTGGTGGGGGCACAGCTTATTTTTAGTGTCAGTGGCCATAGAGAGCTTCAAGATACAGCACAGAACTACATCTTCAACACAGCGCACCAATATGCGCTGGGCACTGTGAGGCGAACCACTTTCAGAGCCTATGACAGTACAACACTTATGGGTATCACCGGTAGTTGTACCATTACGATTACCGATGCCGGCAGCGGCGATGCAGGAAACAAAGAATCCATTGGTTTTGAGATTCATGTCAATGGAAAACCGGAAACCATCACTGTAACAGAGGGTTAGGAGGAGATTTTTATGGGCGCTTTTACCTTTCAACCGGAGTACAAAGTGAGGATCGAAGGTGATGATTATGCACTACAAGCTTTTTCCCTCAATCATTTAAAGCAATTAGAAGAAAAACAACAAGAAATCTTATTGGCCTTAGACACCATCTCTTATGGTGAGAGCTTAGCGGAGGAAGTCAGTCACATGTGTGCCCTCATTGGTACAATGGTAGATCTTTTATTAGGTGAAGGCTCCTATCATAAGATTTTTGAAAATAAAAAAGACAACCTCTTAGACCACTCTGAATTACTTGGTTTTTTGCTTGATGAAGTACATGGATTAAGACAACAAGAAGTCAAGCGTTTTCAATCATTATGAGTTTCTTAACACAAAAACTCCCATCTACTGTCATAGTAGATGGGAGTACCTTTCGTATTTGCAGTGATTTTAAAACGGTGCTTCGTTTTTTTGAATTGATGGAGAGTCCTCTCCTTACAGAAAGTGAGAAAACTCTCTTTACCTTGAGTCTATTCTACGGGGAAGAAGCCCCCTTTAACAGTGAAAAGGCTTTTATCGCCGTATTAGATTTTATTACCGGTGACTATGATCATAAGACTGGACAAAACCACGCTCCGGTGATTTGCTATCAAAGAGATGCAAAAATCATTTTTTCTTCTTTTTTAGAAGCATACAGTATCAATCTACTGGATGTAAATTTACATTGGTACGCTTTTGTAGCACTTCTTGAAAATCTCCCAGAAGACAGTAAGCTCTCAAAAGTCATTGGCTATCGCACTGCAAATCTCTCAAAATATATAGAAGGTGAAAGCAGAAACCAAATGATGCGTCTTAAAGAACATTATGCATTATCAACCAAAACCATTGATCAACAAATGACGGAAGCCTTTCATGGGCTATTATAGTAAGGAGGTCTTCTATGGCACAAGATTATAAAAACGCCGATGGTAGTATCGTAATCTCCACGGAGATAGAAACAGAAAACATAAAGCTACAATTAGAAAATCTAAAAAAAAGCCTTACCGATTGGGGTAGCGAGACGGGACTAATTGTAGAAAACTCTTTTACTAAGATTTCGAAAACACTGCTGGATTCCACCAAAAAAATGGGTACCGATGTCCTTAATGCTTTTAAAGAAATTGGTACCGGTGTCAAAAACTTCTTAACCAGTGACTTTAAGTCCACAGGCGTATCGGCTGTCACTGAATTTGTAGAGGGGCTTCGCTCAAAGGCGAATACCACATCTTCGGGGATGGAGAATTTTGTCACACAAAATATCATTAATCCTGTTAAAAATGCTTTGGATATTCACTCGCCCAGTGGTGTTTTTGAAGAGATCGGCGTGCAAATTACCGAAGGATTATCTAAGGGCGTCAGTAAGAATTCTTCTAAAGTAACTTCAGAGATCAAAGAGCAAGTATCAGGCATAGTAGATGAAATCAAATCCTACGTAGAAGAAGGCGAAGAGCTCTATGGGGAATATACGAAGCTCATTGCTTCTTTAGAAAAAGAGAATATCTCAAATATCAAAGACATTGAAGAAGAATACACATCGGCCATTGATCGCCTCAGTGAATCCTTTGATAAAAGCATCTCTTCCCTTTGGTCAAACTACCATAAAAACCAAGCATCGGCCAGAGATGAATATATGAGAGGCGTCGATGCCCTGGAAAGAGAAATTGAAAAAAGAGCCTCTTCTATTGGATTGTTTGGCGGCGTCTTTGGGAAAGAAGTTGAGATTACAACGCCATCAACATCAGAAATGATTGAGAATTTATTAAGCAGTACCAGTGCAGCAGAGGCTTTTCAGCAAAATCTCAATCAATTATTAGATAAGAATTTACCCAGTGCCTTAGTGGCTGAGTTGGAGAGTCTTGGTCCCAGTGCGCTGGGAGAGATGGAAGCCATTAATGCCATGACCGATAACGAACTTAAGACATACCTTGATCTTTGGATGAAGCGTCTTACCATTGGTAAAGAAGTGGCAGAAAAACAGTATTTTGAAGAACGTAATCAGCTTGTGAATCAATATGCTCTCAAAATCAAATCAATTTATGAGCAAAATGAAGCAGAACTCAAAGCATTAATTGATGGTTTTAATCATGAGAAGAATACATTGAGATTAGAACAAGATCGCGCTATACAAGAAGAAAAAATCAGATACCAATCAGCACTTCAAGAAGCAAGAAGTGAGTATCAGAAAGAAACAACCGCTTTGTTATTGGAGGTTCGGGCTTTTTCTAATTCTATTGGCGAAGAGATTACAGGTGGTATTAAGAGGGGAATGCTCAGTGCTTATCCAGACCTTATCAATACAGCAAGCACCATCGCAAGAGACATCGAGAATGTTATGAAAGATGCACTGAAGATTCAGTCCCCAAGTCGTGTTTTTGAAGAAATCGGCCTCAATACAGTGGCAGGACTAACAAAAGGGCTTATGGGAGGGGAAGACTCCATGGAAGGGATCATCTCATCATGGGCAAAGGCGATGACAGGACCTTTTAATCACTTGAATGGTATTTCCAGTGAGCACACCATGATCCAAAATCTAAAATCGCAAAAAGAGCTTTCCATAGAACTGAAGGGAAATGTCAATGTAGATCGCTATACCTTAGGGCAAATCATGATGGAAGTGATGGACGAAAGGAAAGTGGCTTATGGATATTAGGTGCTTTATTAAAGAGACAGAATATCCCTTAGTGGGTGGGTTTGAAATATTCGAGCAGGCGGCAAGTCCTACGGTAAGTAAAATTACCGTTGATATTACCGGTTTGCCGGAGCCGAGACCTCTGGACCGCATCTACATTTTCGTCGATAATGGTCTGTATTTTTTTGGTCATGCATTAATTCCAGAAAGCCCTACCATCAAAAGCGCCTACAATTTGCAAAAATACACCAAACAAATCCCCCGCCCCAATAATTATTTTCAAAGACGTTACTTGAATCGTGCTTTTATTGATATGTGGATGCATGAGATTGTAGGAAGCATCAGAGATACCTTACTGGAAGAAGAAAACATTGCTTTAGGCGAGATTACACAGTGGATTCCTACGGAGTACGGCAAAGATCTTTATATAGCAAAGGATATGAGGGTCTACGATGCCCTCAACGAATTGGCAGAAAACAGTGGATCAACTTGGAATATTAAAGCCAATCATGATTTCACACCCCATGATATTGGAAGTAGCAAAAAGCCTTTATTGTTTTATTTTTTATATCAAAGCAAAGAGACCACAAGAACGGCAGAAACAAAAATCACAGAGTTATCGAAGCGTGTGACTTTTTATGATATGCGCACCGTTGAGATTTTACCGAATACGGTAACCACGACGGATATGATTACAGAGACTTATTACATGTCTTCCAATAGCCACACCATTACGGTAGGGTATGGCATTGCGAAATCACCTATCATCAGAGTAAATAGTGTGACTGTCCCCGTAGGTGTCAATGGATTGCATGAAGATAGTGAGAGCGCCGTATTCTTCTTTAGTTATCAAAGTAGAGAATTGACGCTAAACCTCAATCTGAGCGAAAGCCAAAGACCATCTGCCGGGGATCGTGTAGACATTGACTACCAAGGATTTGTACCTGTGCGCATTTCTGTAGAGGACGAAGAAAGTATAGAAGAGATTAAAGAAAGAACCGGTGGTAGCGGCAAAATCGAACATCTACTAAATGTCACATCACCGAAGTCGATTACAGAAGGAGAAATAATCTGTACAACACTCCTTAGTCAATACGGAGAAGAAGAAACAGAAATATCACTAATGACTGGACAGATCGATGGGACTGCCATTATGACGGTATGGACTTTTGATTATGGACAGCATCAGATAGAAGGCGATTATGTAATTACAGAAAGGCGAGCGGTTTATAGCCCATCTGGTTTTTTGAGAATCTACTTAAAACTGAAAGATAGGGGATTCATGACGGCCTATGGACAAGCTTTTATGCAGAATATCTTAAACCCTACTTTGGTAGTTAGGGAAGATGAGACGATCCATGAATCTTCCTACAAGAAAGAAAGCATGATCGTCAGTGAAACATGGGAAATTATTTATCCATAGGAGGTACAACATGAAAGAAGATTTAATAGCTAGGGGAGAATACAAAGTCGTTTTGAAGAATAAACAAGGGGTAGAAACCATGGTTTTTTCCAATGCACTAACGAATGGTTATGTAGAAAACCTACTCCACTTTGTATCGGGAGAAGGGACTTTTGATCCTACGATTAAGTATGTTGCCCTAGGGAATGGAACACTTCCCGCATCACCCCATGACACAAAACTATCCAACGAAATCATACGTCTTGCACCAACACAAATCACCACAGAAAACAATTACGTACAAGTACTTCAAAATCTTCTTTACGACGAAGCTAATTTTAATATTTATGAGATTGGATTATATGCGGGAGATGCCACTCATGTCAAAGACTCCGGTACGCTCATAAGTCGTGCCAATGTTACAATCTTCAAGAATACTTCAACCCTCGTCAACATTATCTGGAGAAATTATATTCAAAACACACAGGGAAGTGGCATATGATATCTTATACAGCGCTGATTGCCGCCTTTACCAGTGTGACGACCGTTGTGATTTTGTACCTCAATTTTCTTTTTCAGCGAACAAAAGAATTGCGTGAGGAGGCTGGGATTATGATTCAAATCAAATCATCGGTATTACAAACAGAAAAACAAGTCGAGGAGATTAAAGCGACGAATCTTCGAGTAGAACAGAAGGTCGACAAGCTATCGGAAGAAGTCTCAGATCTTAAAGAACGGATAGCAAAAGTAGAAGAGCACAGCAAATCAGCCCATAAAAGAATAGATCACATGGGCGCACTCTAAATTCCAAAATATTTAGGAGGTATTTTATGGATCTTGCAAATTATTTAGAAGCAGAATTAATGGTACTACCGATTATCCTATACATCTTAGGAATGATGCTAAAAAAAACACCATACTTATCGGACTGGGGCATCCCATACATCTTATTGGTTGTTTCCATGGTGATTAGCGGTATTTACTTATTCAGTATCTCAACACCGGAGAACTTCAATCAGGTATTACAACTGGTCTTTGCAACCATTGTACAGGGTTTTGTTGCTGCGGGAATGGCAGGGTACAGCAATCAACTCGTTAAGCAATTCGAAAAAATGAAAAATGGTGAATAAAAAAAGGCTCCCATGCTATTCATGGGAGCCTTTTTAATTATTCATCAATATGTTTGTTAAGCTCTCTGATATTAGAGACGACTTTATAAATACCAAACCCGATAAATCCTACAGCCAAGCAGCCGACAATAATATTATCTAAATATTGTGCGAGGAAATCAATCATATAAACGCTCCTTAAGGGATAGATTACTTTACTATATCTATATTGTAATCAAGTATACGGGCTTAGTCAATCATAGAATTAATCAATAAATAACTCTAAGGTATCAATATCTTCCAGTTTGACTTTTGGTTTTTTGGGTTGACGGGGCATCAGCGCCTTTGCTTTTTGGGCTAAGGTCATATTGTCTTTGGCATTGTCGCTTCTGTCGGTGGCTCTTGGTTTTTTATCGTCTGCGCCATCGGTTTTTCTTTTGCGCTCCGGTTTATCTTTTTTGTCGAAGTCGTTACGATCTTTTTTGTTTTCTCTTTTAGGACCTTGATCGTACCGATCTTTTTTTCCGTCCCTTGCCTTCTTATCGTAGGGCTTGTCATCGAATTTTTTGCCTTTGTTGGAACCTCTCTTATCACGATTGGCCATGCCTCTCACGTCTTTTTCTACGGTGACTTTCTTGCCGTTTATTTTGGAGTGATTCATGGCGGTGATGATATCATCGATATATTCCATGGGGATTTCGACGCTGGTAAATTCGGGATATATTTCAATCTTACCGATACTTCTTCCTTCGATACCCGTTTGTTCTACAATGGCACCTACAATAAAGTTGGGCTGGATACCGGCATTACGGCCGCTACTGATTTTGATCTTACCCTTATCTCCGGAGAGACTCTCGCCCTTAAGCTTTTTATTAATCGGTGCTTTCACATGGACGACCGGTAAATTGAGCTTCTTTTTACTGTAAAGGTCTTTCAGTAGGGCAAGGGCTAAATGTTCGTAAGTATAGCCTGCTTGAAGGACTTCTGTAGCGATTTTTTCTACCTGTGAATTCGGACCTTCTTCAATCTTATCGATTATGTCGGACACGATTTTCTTATACTTGATACCGAGAACTTCGTCGGCAGCAGGGATTGGCATTTGTTCAATCTGGGTTTTTGCGTGATACATGATGTTCTTGATTCCTGATTTTTGATCGTGACCACTGATTAGGGTATAGGCCACACCATCTTTACCGGCTCTACCCGTTCTACCGATACGATGAATATAATATTCGTAATCCGTTGGTAGATCATAATTGAAGACGGCATCGATGTTTTCTACATCAATTCCTCTTGCGGCTACATCGGTGGCAATGAGGATGGGAGTACGTCCCGACTTGAAGCTATCCATTACAGTCGTTCTTTGGGATTGCTTCATATCGCCGTGAAGGCCTAACGCACGAAAACCTCGAACGCTTAATTCCTCGGTGAGGAGGTCTACCATCTTCTTCGTATTACAGAAAATCATAGATAATTTTGGCTCGTAGCGATGGAGAAGAAGCTCTAAGACGTCTTCTTTGCGACCGCGGGGAACATTATAATAGTATTGCTTGATGGTTTCTACCGGTGTATCTTCTTTACCGACTTCCACTAAGATGGGGTCAGAGAGGTACGTTTTTGTAATCGACTTAATCGCCGGTGGAATAGTAGCACTAAAAAGGGCCGTTTGGCGAGTCTCAGGGACTTCTTGAAGGATGGTTTCGATGTCTTCTCTAAAACCCATGTTAAGCATCTCATCGGCTTCGTCGAGAACCATCATTTTAAGGTTTTTAAGCTTTAAAGTATGGCGTCTCATGTGGTCCATAACACGGCCAGGGGTTCCGACGACGATATTGGCTTTTTTCTTAAGTAAGAAAATCTGCTTATCAATAGGCTGTCCACCGTAGATGGCGCAAATACGGACATTTTCTTTGTACTTTGCGAACTTCTTAAGTTCTGAGCTTACTTGTGTTGCAAGCTCTCTTGTGGGGCAGAGGATAAGGACTTGCACGTGATCTGATCCATCGATCATTTCGATGGCAGGCGCACCAAAGGCAAGGGTCTTTCCACTGCCTGTTTTGCTTCTACCTAAGATATCGTGGCCTTCCTTCATAGCGGGGATGCTACGCTCTTGGATAATGGTGGGTTTTGTGAAGCCGAGCTCATTAATCGCTCTTAAGATGGGTTTTGATAATCCTAAATCATCAAAAGTCAACGATTCTTCCAGTAATTCATAATTCATTTCTTCTGTCATTCTTTTCTCCTGTTCAATAAAAAACGAGGACTTTGTCCTCGTGGGTCTATGTTGTATAACAATTTATTTTATCACAACAAATAGATAATTACAATAGTTTTTTTATAAAAATTCAATATTTTTACACAGATCCTTTATGGTTCTTCTATAAGACGCTTTGTTACATGACTTGCCATCAGAATTCCCATGGAAGAAGGCACAAAAATCATACTGCCAATCACATGATCGGGTGTTTTTATTGGGATTTCTGTACTAAAAGCAACTTCTAAACCTTTAAGATTTTCTTTTTTTAGGTGAAGGCGCACGATCTTAGCTAGGGGACAAGTGTGGGTTTTTTCGATTTTTGCGATTGCAAGTTTTGAAGGATCCATCTTGTTGCCGGCTCCCATGGCAGAGAGAATGGGGATACGATTTTGTAGACAGTAGGTAATAAGTGCGAGTTTACTCTTCACACTATCAATACAGTCTAAGACGTAATCGGCATCCCTTGGAATCAGCTCATTAATATGATCACTATCAATAAAAACCCTCTTTTCAATCATATCCGTCCCAAGGCCAAAATCCACAAAACGCTCCCGTAGCACTTCCGTCTTATATTGACCGATAGTAGACATGAGGGCAGGAAGCTGACGATTGATATTAGAGAGCTGTACCGTATCAAAGTCAATGAGAGTGATTTTGCCTACACCACTTCTTGCAAGGCTTTCAGCGGCAAAACTCCCAACACCACCGACACCGCAGATGACAATATGACTGTTTTTTAGTTTTAAGAGGCCATTGGTGCCGACGATCTTTTCCGCTCTTTTTAAAATTTCTTGTCGTTTCATGTAAAATGCCCTTTCAAATGACAGAAAAAAAAGATATAATAAAGATGTATTTTTTTTACCCTTTGTATTTTAGCATACTAAATCAAAAGAATCAAAATCAAAAGTAAAAACGCAAGGAGATTTCAATGGACATACAACACGACATGGATTATAAAAACATCAGTAATTATTTGCGCTTACTATCCCTTGATATGATAGAAACAGCAAAAAGCGGACACCCCGGTCTTCCGCTGGGTGCAGCACCTATTATGACGGCATTATATTGTAACCATTTTAAACATAATCCAAAAAATCCAAAATGGTTTGACCGAGATCGATTTGTTTTATCGGCGGGACATGGATCTGCACTCCTTTACAGCTCTTTATATACTTTTGGTTATGACTTATCCATAGAAGATCTAAAAAAATTCAGACAACTGGGCTCCAATACACCGGGTCACCCCGAGAGTCACTTGACACCGGGCGTTGAAGTATCAACGGGTCCATTAGGGCAAGGAATCGCCAATGCCGTTGGCCTCGCCATGGCAGAAAGATACTTAGCAGAAAAATTCAATACGGAAGACTTCACCATTGTTGATCACATGACTTATTGTTTAGTGGGAGATGGTTGTCTAATGGAGGGGTTGAGCTACGAAGCGGCAAGCCTTGCAGGACATCTAAAACTCAACAAGTTATGCGTCTTATACGATTGCAATAATATTACGATTGAGGGATCGACGGATATTACTTTTACCGAGGACATCGTTGCCCGTTTTGAAGCACAAGGATTCTTTGTACAAACTGTCCCCGATGGTAATGATGAAGATCTCATAGATGCTGCCATTGAAGAAGCAAAGAACCAAAATGAAAAACCAAGCCTGATTATTATCAAAACAAAAATCGGCCACGGTAGCCCTAAGGAAGACACCCCCGGTGTCCACGGTTCTCCCTTAAATCGTGATGAAATCAACGAAACCATCCAAAACTTAGAATTCGACCTCTATGATGAAGTCTTTAAGAAAGACATCCCCTTCGTCACAACTTTACAAGAAACTCAATGGAAAAACGGCGCCCTCTTAGAGCAAAACTACGAAGATACATTGGCGCAGTATCAAGATAAATACCCTGATAAATACGAAAAATTCAAGCTATTCATGTCCGGCGCCACGGGAGATCATTTTGAGGCAAAAGACCTACCGGCCCTTCCAGCCCTTGCCGGAAGAACGGCAGGTAGCGAAGTCCTTCAACGGGCGTCCGTCCTTGTCCCTAACTTAATTGGCGGAACAGGGGACGTCGGTCCAAGTACACAAGCAATTATTAGTGGCAAAGCCTACTTTACACCGGAGAGCTTTGATGGTAGTAATATTAATTTTGGTATCAGAGAGCATGCAATGGCAGCCATTGCCAATGGTATGGCAGCCCACGGTGGCGTAAAACCCTTCGTTAGTGCGTTCTTAGCCTTTAGCGATTATGCAAAACCGGCTCTTCGTATGGCGGCTCTGATGGAATTACCGGTCATTCATATCTATTCCCATGATAGTTTATTCGTTGGTGAAGATGGCCCTACCCATGAGCCTATCGAACACATTACCTCCATGAGACTCATCCCCAATGTCACCGTTATTCGTCCCGCCGACAGTAAAGAAGTCGGTTATGCTTATGAATATGCACTAAAACGTCAGACAGGTCCTACCGTGTTAATCCTGAGCAGGGAAGGACTGCCCCTCTACGATACTACGGGAGAAGGCACTCTTAAAGGTGGATATGTATTAAAAGACTACGGAACTCCGGAAATGATTATTATTGCCACCGGTAGTGATTTAAGGATTGCAGACGGTGCCGCACAAGTCCTTAGTGAAGAGGGCATTGGTGTCCGTGTAGTAAGTATGCCCAGTATGGAAATATTCGAAAAACAAGCCGATTGGTATAAGGAAGAGGTTCTTCCTTCTCACCTTACAAAACGTCTTGCCATTGAGATGGGTGTTACAGCACCTTGGTATAAGTATGTGGGTCTACAAGGTAAAATCTTAGGAATTGATACTTTTGGCATGAGTGGTAAAGGTGCTGAAGTTGCCGCCAGATTTGGTTTTACAGTCGACAATGCAGTCAATATTGCAAAATCTATTTTATAAAGAACAAAAGCACTGCCCTTTGCAGTGCTTTTGTTGTTTTTTAAAAAATCAGAATAACAGACGAAAACTGTGTAAATATTATATGAAAAAACAATAAATTACAATTTTTTCGTGCCTTTTTCTTTAAAATAGTGTAAAATAAAAAAATACGAGGGGTGATCGCATGGCTAGAATCGGCGTTTTGGGTGGTAGTTTTGATCCTTTTCATCGTGGCCACTTGGGACTTGCACTCTCTGTACATCAACAAATCAATCTAGATGAAATCTGGTTTATTCCCGTTGGTATCGCACCCCATAAGAAGGGGCATCTGCCAATGGAACACCGCCTTAATATGGTAGAGATCGGCACAGAAGATTATTCTTTTATTAAAGTGGTAGACCATGAGATCAAAAAGAATTCTACAGGTTACACTTATGAAACATTAAAAGCACTCAGAACCCTCCATAATGATCACGAGTTTTGCTTTATTATGGGGTCTGACTTATTGTTTCAAGTGGAAAGTTGGTACAAGGCCCATTTGCTTCTTTCGGAGTTTTCTTTTGTTGCCGTTTTAAGAGCCCCGGGAGAGATGGAACCTTTTCAAAAAAAAGCAGAAGAATTAATGAAACAATATCAAGGCAATATTCAAGTCATGAGCTGTTACTATCAGGACATTTCATCATCGATGATTCGAGAAGCATTAAAGAACAAGTCTTCCATCGATGCATATGTTCCTAATAAAGTAGCACAATATATTTTACAAAACAACCTTTATGAAGAATGAATACGAGGCAAACATGGAGCGTAAACAATTAATAGAATATGTTGAATCAAAAATCAGCGGCAAGCGACTCCGCCACACAATGAGTACTGAGAAAGCAGCCATTATGCTTGCGAAGCGTTACTCAGCGGATGAGACTAAGGCATCTACCGCAGCCCTTCTTCATGATATTGCAAAACTACTGGATAATGATACCCTTTTGCAATTGGCAAAAGATTACAATATCCCACTGGATGAAGGCTTTATCATTACGCCAAAACTCCTCCACGGACCGGTAGCAGCCAAGATGGCACAGATGGACTTAGGAATCGATGATCCGATCATCTTGAATGCGATTTCTGCCCATACATTAGGTGCCGATGAGATGACACTCATGGATAAGATTGTTTTTATGGCCGACTATATTGAAGAAGGTCGAAGTTTTCATGAAGTGGGCGAACTCCGCAGGCTTTGTAAGATTGATTTGGATGAAGCCATCTTAGTAGCCATGAACAAAACCATAGAGATCCTTTTAAGACGGGATCTATATATCCATCCCCAAACGATGAAAACCAGAAATAATATTTTAATCGCCGTAAAAGAAAAATAATTATTAAAGGAAAGAAAAATGTTTAGTGAAGAAAATAAAGTCAACAATAAAACAGAAACAACAGAAACGAAAAACAAAAAAAACGATCAAAAAATAAATCGCAAATTTAAAATTATTCTCTCCATCGTCCTTGTGGTATGTTCGCTTTTTGGCGCAACGTTAGGAGCCGGTTATGCCGCTATCACCAGTTTTATTGATGATGAACCATTCAAAGACGAAGACCCCGATAAAGAGCCGGACATTGACATCCCGGAGCCAACTCAAGGCTACGAAATTATCAACCCCGATATTGAAGTATATCTTTTGTTAGGCGTTGATTCCAGTGATGCTGGAACTTCACCTGATGACAGTAGTGCCAGACCCGATACGATGATGCTTCTCAGTTACAACACCCTTACATATGATGGCAATAC
>CAYJGI010000003.1:22760-24594 GCA_964369705.1 uncultured bacterium | reverse complement strand
CAAAGAAGCAGAAGCAAAACTTGTAGAAACCGGTCACCAGATGGATCGCCTTCTGGATATGATTTTGCAGATGGAAGAGCGCCTCGCGCCCCTAAAGGAGCAATCGGAGACGGCAGAACAATACAAAACGCTATCTGAAAAACTAAGAAACATCGAAATCTATCATTATTTAGGGTTTTTAAAAGATATTAAAGTAAAACTCGATACCCTGGTAGCAGAAAAAAACATTTTTATTGAAGAAGGCGAAAAAATCGAAACGGAAGTGGCTACACTATCTGCTCAGATAGAAGAAATGCGCCTCAAAAAAATCCTCCACGACGCCACGCTGGAAAAAGAGCGTGAATCTCTCTATGCTCTTATGACGGAGATGGAGAGTTTTCACAGCCAAATTGAGAGTAACAAAGAGCGCATCACTTACCTTAGAGATACCATCGAAAAAGAAAAAGACGAAGTCTCGGATCTTTTGACCTATATTACTAAAAGGCAAGATGATATTACCTTTATCGAAGAAGACTACACAGCCACCTTAGAAGTTGTAGAAGAACTCTCAGAGCTCCTCATAGAATGGGAAGCTCAAAAAGAAGAAAGTGCTGTGAGAGTGACCGCTCTAGGGAGCGACATTGAAGCGATTAAAGCCCGTCTTTTTGAAAGACAGACCGATATTTCAAGAAACAACAATCAGATACAGCATTTAAGATTTGAGATTGATAGCGCCATTAGAGAAAAAACAAGGCTCAGCGATCGCAAAGAAGAAGAAGAAACAAAAAAAGAAGCCCTACTTCAGGAGCAAGAAGCCCTTCGTACAGAGCAGAGTGAAATGATCGAAGCAAAACAGCGCCTCATCATAACAATACAAAGGGAACAAGCACTAATAAATGGGGAAGAGTCAAAGCTAAAACAAAAAGAATCGGCATACCAAGATGTGGAAAAAAAGCTTCTTGAGATAACGACAAGACTCAAAATGCTCCAAAACATGGAAGATCACTTCGAGGGATACCGCTACAGCGTTAAGAACTTGTTTCAAAAAGTCGAAAACCATCCCACATTAAAAGGAAAACTGCTAGGCACACCAATCCAGTTACTGACAACGGAGGCAGCCCACGAAAAAGCCATCATGGCAGCCCTAGGTGGTGCGGCGCAAAATATCATTGCAGAAAACGAAGAAGCCGTTCTGGAAGCCATTCAAGTCTTAAAGAATACCAAGGGCGGTCGAGCCTCTTTTATCCCTCTTACCGGGATTAAAGGAAGCACTTTGTCGGAAGATGATTTGAAGAAAGCAAAAGCGGCAAACGGTTTTGTAGCTGTAGGCTCTGACCTTATTCAGTACGATCAAAAATACAAAAAACTCTTTCAGTGGCTTCTAGGCCGTGTCTTAATCTTCGAAGATATTACCCAAGCAACTTACTTTGCCAAGAAAGTAGGCTACACCTTCAAGATTACCACATTAGAGGGGGATTTAATTCTACCGGGAGGCGTCATCACCGGGGGTAGCAAAGATCAAGTACAATCCGATATTTTGAGCCGTCCAAGGCAGATTAAAGAACTTTCAGAACGTAAAGATCGTATCCTTGTTGAACTTAGAGAGAGTGGGCAAGAGACGGCGCTGGTAGCAGAGAGCCTTCAGAGGATGAAAGAAAACATAGCTGCCATAGAGCAAGATAAAAATAACTTGTTACAAGCAGAACAAAATCTATTACAACAAGATTCATTTATTGCAAAGCAATTGGAAGAAGGCAAAAAACTACTCTCTCTTTACCTAATAGAAGAAGAACAACTTCGTAAAAACGAAAGAGATGCACAAGTCTTAGTGGAAAATGCAGAAGAGGCATTAGAC
>CAYJGI010000003.1:16799-22750 GCA_964369705.1 uncultured bacterium | reverse complement strand
ATGAATCATACGAAAAAGATAATAAAAAACGGGAAGCATTGGAGCAAGAGCTTGCAGAGATCGAAAGCCATCTTAAGGTAGAAGGCGACCGTTATACCGATATTCGTATTGATTTGGCCACGTATCTTCAGAATAAGCAGAACTTAGAAGAGCGCCTGACAAAAGAAAAAGAAGAATTACAAAACACCCTCACAAGAAAAGAAAAAAGAGAAGGGGATATGACGGCGCAACACCAAAAAATCACCGAATTAGAAGCGGAGATTGCAGAGAAGACGACGGCTTTAGAAGCACAAAAATCAGGCAAAGAAAACCAAACGAAAGCCCTGGATCAATTAAAAGAAGAAAGCCAAAATCTACAACAAAGAATAGAAGAACTGGATCGAACCTCTCGCACTTTTACTGCGACAATTCGAAAGAATCTTCAGCAGCAAGAAGGCGTACAAAACCGCTTAAACCAAACACAAGTTGAGTTTGAGACATACCAAAATAGGCTTTGGGACCAGTACCGCCTGACCCTTGATCGGGCAGTCCATTTGTCATTGGATGAGTCCTTTATTAGCGAGATCAAAGACTTGCCAAAGGCCATAGAAACTTTAAAAACAGACATTGAAGCCTTAGGCGAAGTCAATATTTCTGCCATAGAAGAATACAAAGAAAGCTGTGAGAAGTACCAGTTCTATATGAAGCAGCGTGAAGATTTATTGCAAGCAGAGACTTCTATCAGTGCTATGATTGTTGAGATTAGTAAACATATGGAACAACGCTTCTTAGAGACTTTTGATAAGATCAATGTCCACTTTAATGAGACGTTTCAGCGGATTTTTGAAGGGGGATATGCGGCGCTTAAGCTAACAGATCCTACGGCGGTTCTTGATACCGGCGTTGAGATCGTCGCTCAGCCTCCCGGAAAGAAACTTCAATCGCTGGCCCTTTTGTCGGGGGGAGAGCGCGCTATGACGGCGGTGGCACTGCTTTTTGCCATTATCGGAACGAAAGAAACACCTTTTTGTATCTTAGACGAGATTGATGCTCCCCTTGATGATCATAATGTCGATCGCTTTGCCAAGTATTTGCAAAGTATTGAAGGCACACAATTTATTATCATTACCCATCGTAATGGTACCATGAATGCGGCGGAAGCCGTCTTTGGTGTCAGCATGGCTAAAAATGGTGTATCAAAAATCCTCAGTATGGATCTAAAGAACACACAAACAACAACGAATGAGAACGTATCATAGGAGGACCCAATGGCTTTTTTTGACAAACTGAAGGCTGCTTTTCAAAAGCCCGGTGGATTAAAAACAAAATTTGATGACTTAGTAAAAGTTTTTCAGAAAGTAGACGAGCGTTTTTTTGAAGAACTGGAAGAAATCCTGATCACTGCCGACATTGGTATGGAAGTGACGATGTCCCTCGTCGATGATTTGAGGGAAATCGCCAGAAAAGAAAAAATATCAGATGGCGAAATCCTAAGAGAAAAACTCATCGAACTCATCGTAGCAATCATTGATCAAAAAGATGAAACAGAAGAAACCTTTCCTCTGGTCTACCTGATTGTTGGCGTTAACGGTGTAGGCAAGACGACGACCATCGGTAAGCTTGCCCACTACTATAAGTCTATGGGTAAGACCGTGATGCTGGCAGCGGGCGATACTTTCCGTGCAGCGGCCATCGATCAGCTTGAGATTTGGGCTGAACGGGCAGACGTCCCTCTTGTCAAACACAGTCCCATGGCAGACCCCGGTGCCGTCATCTTCGATGCCGTACAATCGGCCAAGTCGAAGCATATTGATGTACTTATCTGTGATACGGCGGGAAGACTCCACAACAAGTCTCACCTGATGGCAGAGCTGAGTAAACTCAATAAAATCATCACAGGAGAATACGAAGGGGCAAAAAGGGAAGTCCTACTGGTCCTTGATGCCACCACAGGACAAAACGCCATTAGTCAGACGGAGACTTTTATGGAGGCTACCAGCCTAACTGGCCTTGTGATGACGAAGCTTGATGGTACAGCCAAGGGCGGAATTCTTATTGCACTATCTTCAAAATTCGACTTGCCCGTGAAATTCATCGGTATCGGTGAAGGGATTGATGATTTTTCCGTTTTTGATGGCGAAGAATTTGCAAAGGCGATTTTTTAATAGATCTCCAAAAAAAAACAAAGTGTCAAGTAAAAATGCTTGACACTTCCACAAAATATGGTACAATAATAAGGTGTCAAGGAATTTGTCTTGACACCTGTTTTTTGATTAAAGTAGATATCCCACAAAAAAAGGAGCGGCCCATGGAGAAACAACTCATTATGAATGACCTCTATGATTTATACGGTGCCTTCCTTACGGAAAAACAGCAAGAGATTTTTGAGCTTTACTTTGAGGAGGATTTATCCTTCGGTGAGATTGCAGAGCGGATGGAGATTTCCCGACAAGCGGTCCACGATAATTTGAAAAGAAGTGAAAAAATCCTGAAACAAACAGAAAATCAGCTCCATCTCCACGAAAGAGATGAGAAGACTAAGGCACTGACGGCAAAAATCCGCACACTACTTACAGAAGAAGCCGTGCCTTCTAAAGATACTTTAAGTAAAATACAATCCTATTTAGATTTAATAGATGAAATGTGAGGCGAAGGTTTTGCTTTTTGAAGGTTTATCCGATAAATTACAAAAGACGTTTAGTAAACTAAGAGGCGTAGGAAAACTCACCGAAAAAGACATTGATGCAGCACTAAGAGAGATTAAATTAGCACTCCTTGAAGCCGACGTTAATTTTAAAGTCGTCAAAGACTTAATGGCCGCCATTAAAGAAAAATCAATGGGTCAAGAAGTCTTAACCAGTATCACGCCCGGTCAACTCGTTGTCAAGATTGTGTATGACGAATTGACGGCACTCATGGGTACGACGGTGAGTCGTATTGAATTTGCAAAAAAACCACCCACCGTGATTATGCTTTGCGGTCTTCAAGGTGCCGGTAAAACCACGACGGCAGGTAAACTTGCCAACATGTTTCGCAAAGAATTCGGCAGATTCCCGCTCCTTGTAGCAGCCGACGTCTATCGTCCCGCAGCGATGAAACAACTGAAGACCCTGGGAGATCAACTGAATGTCACCACCTTCGTCATGGAAGGGGAGAAGGATGTTCTTAAGATTGCTAAAGAAGCATTGGCATATGCAGCCCACCGTAATCATGATTTTGTCATCTTCGATACCGCCGGTAGACTTCATATTGATGAGACTTTAATGGGAGAACTCGTCTCATTAAAAAACTTCATAGAACCCCACGAGATTTTACTGACCGTCGACGCAATGACCGGTCAAGATGCCGTCAATGTAACTAAGAGCTTTAATGATGCCTTAGGGATCACCGGTGCCATCTTAACAAAACTCGATGGCGATACCAGAGGCGGTGCCGCACTATCCATTAGAAGCATTGCCGATTGTCCCATTAAATTCTCGTGTATCGGCGAGAAGATGAGCGATATTGAGCCGTTTTATCCCGATCGAATTGCAAGCCGTATCCTCGGCATGGGTGATATTGTCTCCTTAGTTGAGAAAGCCCAGCAAGACTTTGATATTGAAAAAGCAAAACAAATGGAGCAAAAGCTGAAGAAGAATAGCTTAACCCTCCAAGATTTTTTAGAACAGTTACAGCAAGTTCGTAAGATGGGATCCTTAGGAGAGATTTTAGAAATGCTCCCCGGTACTTCCGCCAACAAGCTCAAAGACGTCGACATCGATGATAAAGAGTTTAAGAAGATGGAAGCCATCATCAGCTCCATGACGATGAAAGAGCGGGAAAATCCCAATCTACTCAACGCAAGCCGAAGAAAACGGATTGCCGCAGGAAGCGGTACAACAGTGCAGATGGTCAATCGTCTCATGAAGCAATTTGAAGAAACACAAAAAATGATGAAACGATTCATGAATCAAAAACCGGGCAAGCGTATGAAATTACCTTTTTAGTGATTATAAATTTACAAAAAAATATACAACCAATGATAAAGGAGGTGTAATGTATGGCAGTAAGAATCAGACTAAAAAGAATGGGTGCAAAGAAGAAGCCTTTTTATCGCTTCGTCGTAGCCGATTCCAGATTCCCAAGGGATGGTAGATTCATTGAAGAGATCGGTTACTACAACCCACTCACCAAAGAAATCAGCATCAACAAAGAAAGTGCTTCAGCTTGGATTAAAAAAGGTGCACAACCTTCAGATACCGTAAAAGCACTACTCAAAAAAGAAGGCGTATGCCTATCTACAAAAGCAACTACAATAGAAGAGTAAGGGAGAATCTTTCATGCAAGAATTACTGGAGTTTTTAGCAAAGTCCTTAGTAAACAACCCAGATAAAGTGGAAGTGAACCTCGTTGAAGGCGAAAAAACGTTGATTTTGGAGCTGAAGGTTGCTACAGAAGATATGGGAAAAGTTATCGGTCGTCAAGGCCGTATTGCAAAAGCCATTCGTACTGTTGTAAAGGCTATGGCCGCAAAAGAAAATAAAAGAGTAATGGTTGAAATTATTCAATAGGAGCGATCGATGACAGACTGGATACAGATTGGTCAAATCGTAAATACAAAGGGTCTGAAGGGAGAGATAAAAATCTATCCCCATACCGATGATATTGAGCGTTTTCACTTGCTTAAAGAAATAACGCTTCTCCATCAAGGGACCCCCACGGTATTACCCATCGAAAAACTATATCTGCAAAAAAACATGGTCATGGCAAAACTTAAAGGCATTGATGACATTAACGCCGCCGAAAAATATCGAGGCGATTTTGTTGTGGTAAGCCCGAAGGATGCCATACCGTTACCAGAAGACCATTATTTTATATTTGATTTAATAGATTGTGAAGTGGTAACTTTAGAAGGTCATTTTGTCGGCAAAGTGATAGACGTCTTACAAAATCGAGCCAATGATCTCTTTCAGGTATCAGATGGCCAGAGAGAAGTCTTAATCCCCAACGTCAAAGCCTTCGTAAAGACTATTAACATTGAGGAAAAACGCATTCTCATTGACCCCATAGAAGGCCTTATATAGGAGATTGTATGAAAATAGATGTCCTAACTCTTTTTCCGGAAATGTTTTCCGGCCCTTTGAATGAAAGCATCTTAAGCCGAGCCGCCGAAAAAGGACTTTTTTCCTTTGGCACAACGAATTTTCGTGATTTCACGAAGAGTAAGCACGGCAGAGTCGATGACTATCCCTTCGGTGGTGGTCAAGGCATGGTGCTCCAGGCAGAGCCTTTATACGAAGCTTTGCAAAAGGTGAAAGAAACCAATCAAGGAAAAGTCATTCTCACGTCACCTACGGGTATTCCTTTTAATCAACAGCTGGCAAGGGATTTAGCAAAGGAAGAGCATTTGATCTTTATTTGCGGTCACTATGAAGGCGTTGACGAAAGAGTCAAAGACCTGATGGTTGATATGGAAATCTCCCTTGGAGATTACGTTTTAACCGGTGGAGAATTGGCGGCTATGGTCATGATTGATGCCATCGTAAGGCTTGTGCCCGGCGTGATCTCAGAAGGCTCAGGTGAAGAAGAATCCTTCGAAAATGGCCTTTTGGAATACCCCCACTATACAAGACCCAGAGTCTTTATGGGGCGATCGGTACCGGAAGAGCTCTTAAGTGGAAATCATGAAAAAATCAGAAAATGGCGCCTCAAAGAATCCCTTCGCAAAACATTAATGAAACGAAAAGATTTGTTACAAGATCGACTACTAAACAAAGAAGAAGACAAACTACTTCAAGAAATATTACAAGAACTTAATTCGGAAGGAGGAAACGAACATGGATTTGATTAAAGTTGTAGAACAAGAATACTTACGCAACGATGTTCCTAAGTTTTCTACCGGTGATACACTACAAGTTTACTTTAAAGTAAAAGAGGGTAACCGCGAGAGAACACAGATGTTTGAAGGTTATGTATTAAAACATCGTGGAACC
>CAYJGI010000003.1:11216-16789 GCA_964369705.1 uncultured bacterium | reverse complement strand
ATGAGCAACGGTATCGGCGTTGAGAGAACTTTCCACGTGCACAGCCCAAAAGTTGAAAAAATCCTCTTAACACGTAGAGGTAAGGTAAGACGTGCGAAGTTATACTACATGAGAAAACTTACAGGTAAAGCTACGAGAATCAAAGAAAAACGCTAATCAAAGAGGGCATTCTATGCCCTCTTTTTGCTATTTCCACTAAGGAGGTTAGGCAATGAATATTCAGTGGTACCCCGGTCATATGACGAAGACCAAAAGGCAAATCTTAGAAGATCTTAAACTCGTCGACATTGCTGTGGAGATTTTGGATGCAAGGATTCCATTATCCAGCCGCAATCCCGATATGAAACAAATCCTAAACGATAAGAAAGAAATCATCATTCTTAACAAAACCGATATGGCAGATCCTAAAATGACGAAAGAATGGATTTCTTTTTTAAAAGAGCAAGGAGAAGAACGGGTACTTGATATCTTCGAACTTAATTCTCTCAAACAAAATGAATTCAAAAAAATCGTACTCAAAATCAAAGAGCTGGGTCTCGCTGAAAGTAAGCGTTATAAAAAATACGGCGATAAAACGGTGAGAGCCATGATTTTGGGCGTTCCCAATACAGGCAAAAGCACTTTTATTAATACCTTTAATCAGAAGAAGAAGACCGTTACAGGCGATAAGCCCGGTGTGACCCGTGGTCGCCAATGGGTGAAGACGCCCTTTGATGTGGATCTTCTTGATACCCCCGGCGTTCTTTGGCCGAAGTTTAAAGAAGAACGAGTTGGCTTAATGCTTGCCTTTACCGGCGCTATTAAAGGGGATATCTTAGACAAGGAGACGCTGGCCTTAAGGCTCATAGAATACATGACGCCGGAGTACCATTCTCTCCTTGAAGATCGTTACAAAATCCAAATTGATGGGGATATGACGGCACTCATGATCTACGAAGCCATCGGTAAGAAGAGAGGCTTTCTCATTCGTAACGGTGAGATTGATTATGATCGCACAGCCAATATCATACTCAGTGAATTCAGAACGGGTAAAATGGGACCCATCACCTTAGAAACCCCCGACGACTTTGTCTACGATGAAGGAGGCTATTTGGATTAAAATGGCCAAAAAATGGGATGAACAACAAGAAATCGCAAGGCTTAATACCATGCTTCTTTATGAGAGAGAAGGAAAGGCGCAGGGTTTTTTGAACGTTGCAGGCATCGATGAAGCAGGGAGGGGGCCTATGGCGGGACCGGTTGTTGCCGCCGCTGTGATTATGGATACTTCTCAGCTGATTTTCGGTGTCAACGATTCCAAAAAAATATCAGAAAAAATGCGAGAAGGGCTTTTTGATGAGATCTTAAGTAAAGCTATAGCCGTAGGTGTCACCGTTGTGGATAGGGAGCGGATTGACGAAATCAATATCCTAAATGCCACGAAGGAAGCCATGGCAAAAAGCATCCAAAAACTCAAAGTCTCTCCCGATTACCTCCTCCTTGATGCTATCTTGTTAAAGGAGATAACCCTCCCGCAAAAAAGCCTCATCAAAGGCGATAGCAAAAGCTATTCCATCGCCTGCGCTTCCATTGTAGCTAAAGTAGTGCGGGATCGTTTAATGGCTTACTATGGGAAAAAATACCCGGAGTATGGATTTGAGAAGCATAAAGGGTACGGAACAAAAGCCCATCAAGAAGCGATGATAAAGTACGGTTTAACTAAGATTCATAGAAGGAGTTTTCGTTTTAAAGGAGGCATCTTAGGTGAATAAAAGAAAAAGAGGCGCCATCGGTGAAGATCTTGCCGCAGCACGTTTACAACAAGAAGGTTATACCATTTTAGATCGCAATGTAACCCTCCACCATGGCGAAATTGACATCATCGCCAAAGAAGGCAAGACGATTGTTTTTATAGAAGTGAAGACGAGATGGAGTACGGCCTACGGCACGCCTAAAGAAGCCCTCACGAAGACAAAACAGCAAATTCTTGTGAGGACAGCACTCCATTACTTGACAAACCATGATAAAATGAAAGAAGAATATAGATTTGACCTCATTAGTATGCTACTCGATGAAAAAAACAGAATTCAGGAATGGGAACACCTTAAAAATGTTACTATGACACATTCGTATTTTCTTTAGGAGGGATAGTCATGCTTGCTCGTATCATTAGCGCCGGCAGTAGTGGGATAGAAGGTCTTTTAGTGGAAGTAGAAGTAGATGTATCCATGGGTTTACCTTCTTTTGAAGTGGTAGGATTACCGGATGCCGCCGTTAAAGAAGCCAGGGAGCGGATTCGAGCTGCCCTTAAAAATATCGGATACACTTTTCCAAGCCAAAAAATCACGATTAATTTAGCACCGGCCCATATCAAAAAAAGCGGTGCCGGATTCGATTTGGCCATGGCCCTTGGAATACTCCTAGCGGGAGGACTTCTTGATCTTAAAGGGGCACCGAAGAGCGCTTTTATCGGTGAGATTGCCTTAGATGGCCGTATTAAGCCTGTGGTTGGCGTATTGTCTATGGTGATGACTTTAGCAGAAAAAGGCGTCCCCACCGTCTTTGTGCCAAAAGAAAACAGCGATGAAGCGGCCCTTATGAGTCACGGGATTCAAGTGATTGCCGTGTCCACCTTAGAAGAAGTCATCGATATCTTATTACAAAAGACGTTACCCACATATCACACCACCGATGTGGAAGGGATATTGAAAGAAACACCAAACCTCGAAGTCGGTGATTTTAACGAAGTGAGGGGACAGCACCATGTCAAAAGAGCCCTGGAAGTGGCCGCTGCCGGGAATCACCACTTATTAATGGTAGGAAGCCCCGGTGCAGGTAAAACCATGCTGGCAAGACGTTTTGCCGGTATTTTGCCTCCTTTATCAAGGGAAGAAAGCCTTGAAGTTACGAAGGTCTACAGTGTGGCAGGTCTTCTCTTAGAAGATGAAAAAATCGTCACAAGACGCCCCTTTAGAAGTCCCCACCACACGATTAGCGAAGTGGGACTAACGGGAGGAGGCTCGAACCCTCAGCCGGGGGAAATTAGCCTTGCCCATAACGGTGTCCTCTACTTAGACGAGATGCCGGAATTCAAACGTAAGACCCTCGATCTACTACGGCAACCCTTAGAAGATCGATTGATTACCATCGTAAGGAAGGCGGGCTCCTTTACTTTTCCCGCCAATGTGATGCTTGTAGGAAGCATGAATCCATGTCCTTGCGGTTATAATAACCATCCAAGCCATCCTTGTACTTGCTCGCCTCACCAAATCACGAGATACTTGCAGAGTATTAGCGGACCCCTCTTCGATCGCATTGATTTGCAGATTGAAATGCCACCCCTTGATTTACACGTTTTTAAAGAGCCTTTAGAAGGGGAAGAATCTTCTGCAACCATTCGAGAAAGAGTGGTTAAAGCAAGAAAAATTCAAGAAGAAAGATACCAAGACCTTCATATACGCACCAACGGTGAATTATCGGGAAGTCTTTTAGATCGGTTTTGTCCAATGGACGATGAACTGAAAACAAACCTCATCGAAATTTGTGAGAGGCTCCAATTCAGCGCCAGAGCGTACCACAAGATTATAAAACTAGCCCGGACGATTGCCGATTTGCAAGGCGCAGCAATGATCCAAAAAAACCACGTGGCAGAAGCACTGCAATATAGAGATTTAGATCGTAACCATTTGTTCCGTTAGATTTTTCGTTCATATCACACAACCTTCACAGGAGGGATATATAATGAATGGCAGAGATTTGGCGATACTGCATCTTTTAGGTGCAGGGCAAAGGGATTTGAGAGTGCTGTCTGAGGCTTTTGACACCTACGAAGATTTTTTGTGTGTAACGGAAGGGGACTTGCTGTCCCTCAAAATCAAACGAGAGACCATAAAATCACTCCTTCAAAATCGCCACCGCATCGTGAAGGAGCGGATTTGGCACGAACAACAAAAATGGGGGATTTTTTATCTTGGTTTTACCGATGAAGATTATCCTTCCTTATTAAAAGAAGTAAAAGATGCACCGGGCCTTTTATATGGCATTGGGAATGCTTTACTACTACAAAACAAAATGATCTCCATGGTAGGAAGTCGTAATATTTCTGAAGCTGGCCTTAAAAAGACGTACCACATTGCCAGAGGATTAAGCGAAGAGGGCATCACCATTGTAAGTGGTCTTGCCATGGGTGCCGATGGAATGGCCCATCTAGGTGCCATGGAAGGCATGGGAAAATCCATTGGTATTTTGGCCGGTGGCGTAGATATCATGTATCCCAAGACAAATATGCCCCTATATAAGACGATGATAGAAGATGGTGGCTTAATACTAAGCGAGAGCCTTCCAAAGAAAAAACCAAAGCCCAGTGATTTTCCAATACGCAATCGTATTGTAGCGGGACTTGCCCATGGAACAATCATCTGTGAAGCGGAAATTGGTAGTGGCACGATGCACACTTCTAATCACGTCATACGATACGAAAGAAAACTCTTTGTCATATCACCAACCATAAGTGGTCGCAATAAAGGCGGTGAAGAGTTGATTCTTGATAACGGAGCCATAGAGATTATGGACGATGAAGCAGTACTTGCATCATTCTTAATGAATAAGAGTGAAATTTGCACCCATAAAGACGTAAATAATACAGGAATAGACGAAACCTATGTCGGCGTTCTAACGGCGGAAGAAGAAAAGATTTTTCGTTTGTTCCGTGAAAATAAAAAAATTCATATTTCTGAGTTTGACTTAGAAGATCGTGGAATATACATGACACTTTTGCAATTAGAACTCACCGGCGTAATTCGCAAGTTGCCGGGAAGCTTCTACGTAAAAGTAAGAGGAGAATAGCATGGAAAAAACAAATCAGAAAGAAATCACTACCACCTCTCAATTAGAAGAGGGAGCTCCTATGACAGAGGATCAAACAAAAAAGCCGAAGGCAAAATCGCCGGCCAAAAAAACCACTGCCAAAGTGGCAACCACCAAAAAAACAGCCAAAAAAACGGCGACGAAAACCACGGCAAAAAAGACGACAAAATCAAAGACCACCATTAAAAAAGGCAGTCACTTAGTCATTGTAGAATCTCCCGCCAAAGCCAGAACCATTGAAAAATACTTAGGGAAGAATTTTCGTGTTATTGCAAGTCTTGGCCACTTTAGAGATTTACCTAAAAGCCGTCTTGGTGTAGACCTTGAAAATCGTTTTGAGCCCGAATATATTATAATGAAAGGCAAAGCCCCCCTCGTAAAGAGCATTAAGCAAGAAGCTGCGCAAGTAGAAAAAGTGCTTCTTGCAACAGACCTTGATCGAGAAGGAGAAGCCATTAGCTATCACCTTGCCCATATTCAGGGGTTAGACGTAGAAGAAGCCAATCGAATCGTCTTCAACGAAATCACCAAAAAAGCCATTTCTGAAGCAGTGCTCACTCCAAGGCCCCTTGATATGGATCTTGTCAATGCACAGCAAGCAAGGCGTGTTTTGGATCGTGTGGTAGGTTATCAATTAAGCCCCGTCCTATGGAGCAAAGTAAGAAGAGGCCTCTCTGCCGGTCGCGTGCAATCGGTGGCACTCAGACTCATTGTTGATCGAGAAGAAG
>CAYJGI010000003.1:0-11206 GCA_964369705.1 uncultured bacterium | reverse complement strand
CCTTTAAGCCGGAAGAATACTGGACATTAAGTGCCAAAGTGGAGAATGCAAAAAAAGCATCCTTTGAGATTCAATTCTATGGAGATCATAAAGAAAAACACAATCTCTCTACAGAAGATGACGTCAATAAAATCTTAAAAGAATTACAGGGATTACCCTATGAAATCATAGAAGTCAAACCAAGCGAAAGAAAAAGAAATTCGCCACCGCCTTTTATCACAAGTACTTTGCAACAAGAAGCCAGCAGAAAGCTTGGTTTTGGTGCAAGAAAAACAATGATGATTGCTCAGCAACTCTACGAAGGCGTTCAAGTAAAAGGCTCAGGAAACATCGGTCTTATTACGTATATGAGAACCGACTCTACAAGGCTGAGCGAAGAGGGAATTCAAGGGGCAAGGGGATACATCTTTGGCCGTTTTGGCAAAGAGTATATTTCCTATGTGCAAAAAAAGAATAAAAACACACAAGCCGATGCCCACGAAGCCATTCGTCCAACGCTACCTCTTCATACACCGGAGAGCCTTAAAGACAGCTTAGATAGAGATCAATTCAGACTTTATCAATTGATATGGAATCGCTATATCGCAAGTCAAATGGCACCGGCTGTTTATGATGTACTGCAAGTGACGGTAGAGAGTGGACCTTATCTATGGAAAGCAACGGGAAGCGTCATTAAATTCCCGGGATATATGGCGTTAAACATTGAAGGAAGCGATAAAGACGAAGAAGAAAGCGGTATGCTCCCCCCCCTCACAGAAGGCGAAATACTATCCCTCCTTGAGCTCATTCCCGCACAGCACTTTACCCAGCCTCCACCCCGTTTTACAGAACCCACCCTTATTAAAATCTTAGAAGAATTGGGGATTGGTCGCCCCAGTACTTATGCGCCCATTATCGATACTCTGATTAACCGCACGTACATCGAAAAAGATGCTAAGCGCTTCTTACCGACAGACCTTGGGATTGTGGTGATACACTTATTAAAGAATAGTTTTCCCAATATCGTCAATGTCCAATTCACGGCGGAAATGGAAAATCAATTAGACGAAATCGAAGTACAAAACAAAGACTGGAAAGAAATCTTAGAAGCCTTCTATGGACCTTTTAAAGAAGACCTTGATAAAGCCATGTCAGAGCTTGAGCGTATTAAGGTGGAAGATGAAGTGAGCGACGAGATTTGTGAGCTTTGCGGTCGCAATATGGTCATTAAGAACGGCCGTTTTGGCAAGTTTTTGGCTTGCCCCGGCTATCCAGAATGTAAAAACACAAAACCCATCGTAGAAAAACTGGACGTTCCGTGTCCTAAATGCGGCGATGGTCAAGTAGTCATTAAAAAAATCAAAGGCAAAAAGCCTTTTTACGGATGCAGTCAATACCCCAATTGTGACTTTGTCAGTTGGTACAAGCCCACCGGTAAAAAATGTTCTAAGTGTGGCTCCTTTACCGTACAAGTAGGAAAATACCAGCGGTGCAGTAATGAAGCCTGCGTCAAAAAAACAAAAAGTGAAAAAGCAGAAAAGAAGAAAGCAGAGGAATAAAAGTACGCTATGATTACAATCATCGGAGCCGGCCTTGCAGGCTGTGAAGCAGCTTACCTTATTGCAGAGCGGGGAATTCCCGTGACATTATACGAAATGCGGCCTAAGGTCTCCACAGAAGCCCACCATACGGGGGGATTTGCTGAGCTTGTCTGCAGTAACAGCTTAAAGGCAGAGCGACTTGAGACGGCCAGCGGACTTCTTAAAGAAGAGATGAAGACCATTGGATCCCTTATCTTAGAGATGGCTTACCTCACCCGTGTAGAAGCGGGCGGTGCCCTTGCCGTGGATCGCAATACCTTTAGTGAAGCCATTACAGACAAGATCAAGAATCATCCCCTTATCACCGTAATTGAAGAAGAAGTAAAGGATTTGAGTAGCATTGAAGGCATTGTCATTGTGGCCACGGGGCCTCTCACATCTCCCGCATTATTTGATTATATTAAGTCAACCACAGGGGAAGACAATCTCTACTTCTACGATGCTGCGGCACCCATTGTGATGAAAGAATCCATTGATTTTGACAGTGCTTTTATGGCGAGCCGGTATGATCGAGGCGATGCTGACTATATTAATTGTCCTATGACGCGGGAAGAATATACAGCCTTTTATGAAGCCCTGACCACAGCAGAAAGTGCGCCCTTAAAGCATTTTGAAGATGCAAAAGTCTTTGAAGGCTGTATGCCCGTAGAAAAAATGGCAAGCAGAGGCTTTATGACGTTATGTTTTGGCCCTTTAAAGCCAAAGGGACTAAAAGATCCAAAAACAGGAAAAGAACCCTTCGCCTGCGTGCAACTTCGTAAAGACAACAGTGAAGGCACTCTTTATAATATTGTAGGGTTTCAGACAAATTTAAAATGGGGAGAGCAAAAACGGGTGTTTTCGATGATCCCTGCTTTAAAGAATGCCGAATTCGTTCGTTACGGTGTCATGCACCGCAATACTTTCCTCAATCGCATTCGTCTTCTTAAGGCCACCATGCAACTGGAAAATCAGCCTAATGTTTTTTTTGCCGGCCAGATTACCGGTATGGAAGGCTACATGGAAAGCGCCATGGGTGGATTACTTGCAGGCCTTAATGCTGCAAGGCTATATGAGAATAAAGCGCCCTTGGTTTTCCCTCGGGAGACTTTGATCGGTGCGCTAAGCCAATACGTCACCGACGGACAAAAACACGAACTGCAGCCTATGAACAGTAATTATGGACTTTTGCCACCTTTGCAACAAAAAGTAAAAGATAAAAACGAAGCCCGCAAGCAAGTTTCTCTGCGCAGTTTAGAAATACTAAAAACCTTTTTGGAGGAAAACGGTGAAGGAAATTGAAGCTTTTTTCATATACTTAAAAGTGATTAAAGGATATTCCGACAAGACCATCGAAAGTTATAGCAGAGATTTGCTTGATTTTTATGATTTTATGAACCATAACGGTATTTCTTCCTTTGGCGATTTAACCCATAAAGAGGCAAGGCGTTACATGGCAAGCCTCCATAGCGATGGATTAAAAAAATCGTCCATCAATCGTAAGCTCAGTGCTCTACGGAGTTTTTATAAGTATTTAATGAAAGAATGGGGCTATGACAACAATCCCATGGAACTTCTCTCCAGTCAAAAAGAAGAAAAGCATTTACCTGCTTTTTTGTATGAGCAAGAGATTGACCCTTTTTTTGCACTACCGGATCGCACGCCTTTAGGGCTCAGAGATCGAGTGATTCTTGAGATGCTTTACGGCTCAGGCTTACGCATTAGTGAATTAAAGAACTTAACACTCAGTGATATTGATACCACCCAAGGGATTGTCTATGTTTTTGGAAAAGGCAAAAAATCAAGAATTGTTCCCATGGGAAGTTCAGCCACCGAAGCGCTAAGTCATTACTTATTAAGTGGCAGAACAGCGTTAGAAGATAAATCCGGCGAGATCACGCCTTTTTTAATTCTTAATAAATTAGGCACCCCCATGAGTGTCAGAAGTATTCAAAGAGTCGTAGATAAATATGTACATCAAATGGCTATTCTCAAGCATATTACTCCCCATACATTGCGCCATAGTTTTGCCACCCATATGCTGAATAACGGTGCCGACTTAAGGGTAATTCAAGAGCTTCTTGGCCACGAAAGCCTAAGCACCACACAAATATACACCCATGTAAGCAAACAAAAACTACTAGAAACTTATCAAAAAGCCCACCCAAGGGCCAAAAAATAAATTATACAGAAAAGGAAGTGATGCTAATGTTTAGAGGAACAACGATATTAGCGGTTAAGGGAGAAGATGGCGTAGCCATCGCCGGTGACGGTCAAATCACATTCGGTGAAAGCACCGTCATGAAAGGCACGGCAAGAAAACTAAGAAGACTACACAATGGCACGATTATCGCAGGGTTTGCGGGAGCGGTGGCCGATGCTTTTACACTCTTTGAGCGATTTGAACTCAAGATGGAAGCTGCAAGAGGCAATATGACCCGTGCTGCCATTGATTTGGCTCAAGAATGGCGTCAAGATAAGTACCTGCGCCAACTCAATGCCCTGTTACTGGTCTCCGATGGCGACACCATCCTCATGGTGAGCGGTACCGGTGAAGTCATTGAGCCGGAAGATGGTGTATGCTCCATCGGAAGCGGGGGAATGTACGCCATGGCAGCGGCAAGAGCCCTCAAAAAACATTCCAACCTATCGCCGGAAGAAATCGCCGTGGAAGGTCTTCATATTGCCGCCGATATCTGTGTATACACCAATCATAATGTTATTATGGAATATGCGAAGAAGAGAGGTTAACCATGGAAGAATTAACACCAAAACGAATTGTAGAAGAATTAGATAAATATATAGTGGGTCAGCACGATGCAAAAAAAGCAGTGGCAGTAGCCCTTCGTAATCGCTATCGTAGGAAGATGATTGATAAGAGTTTTCAAGCAGAAATCATTCCGAAGAATATCCTGATGGTAGGTCCCACAGGTGTCGGTAAAACAGAAATCGCAAGACGCCTTGCAAAACTCGTCAAGGCGCCTTTTGTTAAAGTCGAAGCAACGAAATTTACTGAAGTTGGCTATGTCGGTCGAGATGTGGAGTCGATTATTAGAGACCTACTGGAAGCCAGTATCCGTACCGTAAAAGAAGAAAAAAACGAAATTCTAAAAGAAAAAGCCACTTCCCAAGCAGAAAAAAGGCTTCTTAACCTCTTAGTGCCGCCGCCAAAACGGGCAGAAACACAAAATAATCAAAACAATCCCTTCAGCTTTATGTTCCCGGGACAGCAAAAAGAAGCGGTAGAATCTAAAGAAGAGCCAAAGGAAGAACTCACGGGAGATGCCTACGTACAAAAGAAAATAGAAGTCCGTAAAAACCTCAAAAAAGGTCTCTTAGAAGAAGAAATGGTTGAGATTGAAGTAGATCAAAAACAGCAACTCCCCGATGGCGTTGCAGCCTTTGGCGTTGGTAACGAAGGTGGAGATTTAGGTCAAGTTTTGGGCAGTATTTTCCCCAATAAGAAGAAACTTCGTAAAGTCACCGTCAGGGATGCAAGAAAAATCTTAGAAGCAGAAGAACTCAGCAAGATGGTCGATATGGACGAAGTTACTACCATTGCCATCGAAAGGGCTGAAGAGTCTGGTATTGTTTTTATTGACGAGATCGATAAGATTGCCGCAGGCAATAAGGGCATGGGTCCCGATGTGAGCCGTGAAGGTGTGCAGAGAGATATTCTACCCATTGTAGAAGGCAGTACCGTCAATACGAAGTACGGTCCCATCAAGACCGATTATATTTTATTCATTGCCGCGGGGGCTTTCCATGTATCTAAGCCCAGCGACTTAATCCCTGAGCTTCAAGGACGTTTCCCCATTCGGGTCGAACTCAAAAACTTAGAAAAAGAAGATTTTAAACGAATCTTAAAAGAGCCTAAGAATGCGATTCTCACCCAATATAAGCTACTCATCGGTACAGAGGATATTGAAGTCATCTTTACCGATGATGCCATCGATGTATTAAGCGAATACGCCTATGAGATGAATGAGCGCAATGAGAATATCGGCGCAAGACGTCTTTATACCATCCTCGAAAAAGTCATGGAAGATATTTCTTTCAATGCCAGTGAGATGGAAGAAGAAGAAATCACCATCGATAAGGCCTACGTAGAAGATAGACTGGGCAAGATTATCGACAATAAGAAGCTCAGTGATTTGATTATATAAGCCTTTACAAAAAAAGGAATCTATGTTATCATATATCGGTATGAAATACGCACCCTTGCGGATTTTATGAAGGGTCCCTATGCCATTGGGCTTCATAAAAGAAGATGTAAGGGGAGGATAAAAACAAAAACCCTAAGGAGGACAAAAACATGGCAGTAATTTCTATGAAACAACTTTTAGAAGCAGGTGTACACTTCGGTCACCAAACAAGAAGATGGAACCCAAAGATGAAGCCTTACATCTTTACGGAGAGAAATGGTATCTATATCATTGACCTTCAAAAGACGGTTAAAGAATTCGAAAAGGCTTACAAATTCATCAAAGATCAATCGGCAGAAGATGCCAACATTCTTTTTGTTGGTACAAAGAAGCAAGCTCAAGCGGCAGTGAGAGCTGCAGCGGAGAAGTCTAACATGTTCTACGTGAATCAAAGATGGTTAGGCGGTATGCTAACAAACTTCGATACCATTCAAAAACGTGTAGCCCGCATGTTCGAGATCGAAAAAATGGAAGAAAACGGTACTTTTGATGTATTACCAAAGAAAGAAGTACTTCAATTAAAGAAAGAACACGAAAAACTCGAAAAATACCTTGGCGGTATTCGCAATATGAAGCAAATCCCCGATATCCTTTTCATCGTAGATCCAAGAAAAGAGCGTATCGCCATTGCAGAAGCGAAAAAACTAAACATTCCTATTGTTTCTATTATTGATACCAACTGTAATCCCGATGAGATTGATTACGTAATCCCCGGTAATGATGATGCGATCCGTGCGGTACAACTCTTTACCAACCGCATTGCCGATGCTATTATCGAAGGAAAACAAGGTGAGCAATTAACAGAGTACACCGAAGTAGTGGTACCTGTGACAGAAGCAGCTCCCGCAGTAGTAGCTCAGGAAGTAACGGAAGAAGCACCGGTTGTAACTGCTGAAGTAACAGAAGAAACAAGCACAGAAGTTGCCGAATAATAGATCATAAGGAGATTAATACAATGGAAATTACCGCAGCACTCGTAAAAGAACTGAGAGAAAAAACAGGCGCCGGCATGATGGATTGCAAAAAAGCTTTAACAGAAGTGAACGGCGACTTAGATATGGCCATTGATTTCTTAAGAGAAAAAGGTCTTGCAGCCGCAGCAAAAAAAGCTTCCCGCGTAGCGGCAGAAGGTCTTGTTCATTCCTATATCCACGGTGGTGGCAGAATCGGTGTCTTAGTAGAAGTCAACTGTGAGACCGACTTCGTTGCAAAGACAGACGGTTTTAAAGACTTTGTTAACGATATTGCTATGCAAATCGCAGCAGCAAATCCTCTTTATCTCAATGAGGAAGAAGTACCGCAATCTGTCCTCGATCACGAAAAAGAAATCTTATTAGCACAAGCTATTAACGAAGGCAAGCCACAACACATCGCAGAGAAGATGGTAGAAGGTCGTGTACGTAAGTACTATGAGCAGAACTGCCTCATGAACCAAGTTTTCGTTAAAGATCCAGACAAAACCATTACCGCTCTTCTCAACGAGACCGTAGCGACCATTGGCGAGAACATCAAAGTACGTCGTTTTGTACGCTATGAGCGTGGCGAAGGCATCGAGAAAAAAGTCGACAACTTTGTAGAAGAAGTTATGAGTCAAGTCAACGCAACCAAATAATTATGATAAAGAGCCGACTTTTGTCGGCTCTTTTCGTATCTAAAAGTGGGTAACAATAAAAAAGGATTAAAGAAAACTCATGACAAAACAACCAACACGACAAGACATCATAAAAATACTAAAACAAAAAGGGTACCACAGATTAGAACCCATTCATGGTGCAAAGAGATTCACCATAGGGGGGAAAGACGCTAAAGTCGTTGCCACAGGGGCAGGGACCCTTCAGGTGACCATCGGCACATACATGAAAAAAAAGTACACCATTGATATAAGCACCTTGAATCAATAAGAGAGGAATCAAATCAATGAACCCCATCAAAAAACACGGACTGCTAATCGTTACACTCCTTGGGTGGATGGCGACTTCTCTCGCGCTGTATTACACCCAATATATGCTCTACGGTGGAGCAATAAAGACGATATGGCTTTATGTTTTGATCTTTGTCCCTGCGCTTCTTATCGCCATGTTCTTAAAGAACGATGACGCAACTCCACCTAGAAAAACAAGCAAAATATGGGATAGCGTGACGATTGTCATTGCTTCACTGATTGTGATTTTGTATATATTCTATTCTCCCTACGATGCAAGGGCTTGGAATTGGGCTCTGTTTCCCTTGATTGCCATTCTCTTAGTCGTCTTTAAGCCACTAAAAGAAAAATTGAAAGATCAAAAGCATATCAAAGTAAGATGCTTATTCATCGTAACCATGTATCTCTTTTTGATTGCTGAGCCCTTTGTTTTTGCGGCGATTACGGGCGCCTAAACGGTGGAAGATGCAGAAGCAAGCCTTACAGCCTACGGACTAAAGGAGATCGAATACATCGCTAATATAGACGACGGGGCGTATGTGAATACGTTGTTTGAAGAAGAGATTTCATTAGAAGAACAGAGGGAATTGGCGCTTCAAACTTATCTCTTCACAGGGAAGAATGAAGGTCAGCCCGTGGCTGTCGCTGTATCTGTGATGTCCGGTCACATCCTTGCTACCACAATTGTAGAAAATGGCTCTGCCATTGATTTTTTTATTCGGCACTCATCGTAGGTTTTCTTACAGTGTGTTTTGTAAATAAATTTCCTCCTAATTTCAAAGACGTGAGATTGGGAGGTTTTTTATTGTGACTTTAAGGTGCTGTAGACGGTGATTGCGTTGACCTTTTGAGCCCTTTATGTTATTATTTAAACAATGAAAGCCGATTACAAAATACGTGGTTTTGTAAAACAAGGCAAGACTTAACAGTGTTTGTTTTGGACGAACACTTTTTTCTTTGAACGATTTTTATACGTGGGGGATCTATTAGTGAATATTGTCATGATGGGCATGGATTTTAAAACGCCTATTGATATAAGAGAAACATTCAGTTTAACGGAAAGCCGAATCATAGAAGTACTGCGGATACTCAAAGATCGCTATGGTTTTGGTACCGTCATTCTATCGACCTGTAATCGAACGGAATATTATTTTAGTACAAAGACCTATTACAGTGATGAAGCCCTCTTTAGAATTTTGGCTGAGGTATTGGGTTATGGTGTCCGTGCTTTAGAAACCTACTTTTATATCAAAAGGGATGAAGACGTCGTGAGCTATACCTTAGAACTGGCCTGTGGATTACATTCTCTCATCTTAGGTGAAGATCAGATTATTACGCAGATGGGAGAAGCCATGGCGCTATCTCTCAAAGAAAACACGGGAGATCCGGTGATTAACACCCTTTTTCGCCGTAGTGTCACCTGCGGTAAGAAGGCAAAATCAGAAGTCAATATGCGCTTTGTATCGCCTTCCATCGTAAGTCTTGCCATCGATATGGCAAAGAAAAAACAATCAACAATCTCTAATATTCTCGTGATCGGTAACGGTGAGATTGGAAGGCTTGCGGCGACGACTTTAAGAGAGATGGGACATACTGTCACTATGACACTACGCCACTACAAGTACAAAGAATCCATTGTACCGGAAGGGGTAGTGACTATACTCTACAGTGATCGATTAGAGGCACTACAAGGTACCGATATGATCTTTAGCGCTACAAAAAGCCCCCACTACACATTAACCGTCGGTGACTTTGAGAGCGTGGATACATACCCTAAAATGATCTTCGACTTGGCACTTCCAAGGGATATCGATCCTAAGATCGGAGACCTTCAAGGCGTTACGCTCTATGGCGTCGATGATATAAAAGGGGATGGCGTGTTCTACGATGAAGAAGAAATGGCTAAAGTCAAAGAAATCATCCAAACACAAAAGAACAAATTTAAAGAATGGTTTTGGTATTATATCGGATTACAAACAAAAGAAAACAATGATTGAATAAAGGAGTGAGTAAATAAATGAATCGTTTTCCCATATTCTTAGATTTATCACAGCGCAAAATCACCGTATTCGGCGGTGGTAATATTGCTACGAGAAGGATTTTAGCGCTACTTAGCCACGGTGCAACGATTCAGGTCATCGCACCTAGTTTTAGTGATCTTTTACAAGACAAAAACAAAGAATTAACGTTGATTCATGATACATATGATAAAAAATACTTACAAGATACAGATATCGTTATCGGAGCAACCGATGTAAGGGAAGTGAATCACGGGATTTATTTAGCAGCAAAAAAACGCAAAATCCTTGTCAACATCGTAGACTGTAAAGAAGAGTGCGACTTTTATTTTCCCGCCGTCTTTGAAAACGATGTTTTTATGGGTGGCATTGTGTCAAAAGAAGGAAGTCACCACCATGGCGGGAAGAAAATCGCCAATAATCTGAGAATTTTTTTGGAGAATAATCATGAGTAAAACAATACGCATAGGGACAAGGGACAGTCAGCTCGCTTTAGTACAGACCGATAAAGTGGTAGAAGCAATCAAAACCTACGATCCTACGCTAACCATCGAAATTATAAAAATGAAAACCACCGGCGATAAAATCTTAGATGTAACGCTGGATAAAATCGGTGGCAAAGGACTTTTTGTTAAAGAGCTTGACGATGCCCTGCGCAATCACGAAGTAGACATTACGGTACACAGCTATAAAGATATGCCTATGGAAGTAGCAGAAGACTTGCCCATTGTGGCCATTTCGAAGGGGGAAGATCCAAGGGATGTTCTCATCAGAAGGGCTGACTATGATGGAGAGATCACGTTGATTGGCTCCTCCAGCAAGAGGCGTACCCATCAGCTTCAGGCCCTTGGATACCGCCATATCAAACCCCTTAGAGGCAATGTCATAACGAGGCTAAAGAAGCTGGATAGTGGTGAATTTGATGCCATTGTTTTAGCGGCGGCGGGGATTAAGCGTCTTGGACTTGAAGATCGCATCTCATACTACTTTCATCAAGAAGATCTCTTGCCGGCGGCGGCTCAAGGCGTGATTGCCGTGCAAGGAAGGGCGGGGGAAGATTTTTCGTATTTGAGAGATTTTCATTCCATAGAAAGTGAAGTCATCACCGCGGCAGAACGTAGTTTTGTACGGGAATTAGGCGGTGGTTGTTCTTCACCTATTGCCGCCCACGCTACTTTAGAGGGCGATGTGATTTTTTTGCGGGGGATGTACGTCGATGAAGATGAAAACGGCTTCAAAGACTCCATCACAGGTAAAAGTAAAGATGGCGAAATCCTCGGCAAAGAACTGGCAAAAATCATAAAGGAGCAAGCCAATGAAAAAAGGTAAAGTTGCCTTAGTCGGCGGAGGCCCAGGGAATATCGGCCTTTTAACCCTAAGGGGAAAAGAACTCATAGAAAAAGCCGATGTCGTTGTCTACGATAGGCTCATCTCGAAGGAAATCTTAGACCTAATCGATGATCAAGCCATCAGAATTAACGTGGGAAAACAAAGTAGTACCCT
>CAYJGI010000002.1:24559-27743 GCA_964369705.1 uncultured bacterium | reverse complement strand
AGAAAGCATTCATTATAAATAGTACAAAAAATATTATAGCATAGTCTGTAGGAAAAAGGGGATAGAATTGCTATAATATAAGAGAGGAGTGATGAACATGAAGCATTATGGTTTAGTAGGAATGCCCCTTGGCCATAGTTATTCTTCGATCATCCATGGGATGATTTTACACCATTTTGGTATTCTAGGATCATACCAATTACTGGAGATGGGAGAAGAGGCGCTCGGTCCTATCATTAAAGAAGGGAAGGATGGCCGTTTTCAGGGGCTTAATATTACGATCACTTACAAAGAAGGCATCCTTCACCATCTGGACAAAATCGATCATAGGGCAAGTATAATCGGTGCCGTGAATACGGTTTCTTTTAGAGATGGCTTGGCCACGGGATACAATACCGACTATGATGGTTTTTTGGGCCTTTTGCAAATGGAAAAAATCGCCGTCACAGGAAAACCCATTGCCATTCTCGGTACGGGAGGCAGCAGCAAGACGGTGGCCAGCGTCTTAAAGGACTGTGGAGCGGGAGCGATTTACTTCGTCAGTCGAAACCCCGGCGGTGATTCCCATATCAGCTATGATAGATTGCCCCATATAGAAGCGGAGCTCGTCATTAATACCACGCCTATTGGAATGCATCCTAATATAGAAAGCACGCCCATCACTTTAGAAGACCTTCATACAGTGGATACGGTGATAGACCTAATCTATAATCCAAAGAAGACAAGACTTCTGAAAGAAGCTGAATTCTTAGGGAAGAGGGTCATTGGCGGCTCATTAATGCTATGGATACAAGCACTTGAAGCATCTATGATTTGGAATGGACTTAAAGTAAGCACCGAAGAGAAGAAAGAAATCCTCCAAAAAATCGCCATACATTTTAATGAATTAAAGTGATAATAGATTGAAAAAACCTGTAATATATGTTACCATATTTTCGTAATCCCATTGTCTGAGAGGAGACTAAAAAATGCAATCAAATTTAGACAGAGTTTTAAAAAATGGTGTGATGCGCATTCCTGTTGCGTATACCAAAGACCCTTCCTTTGGTTTGAGTGAAGAGTTTTATATTGATCCAAAAACAGGAAAACCCGGTGGAATCGTTATTGAATATATGAACTTAATTTGCCAAGATTTAGGCGTCACTCCTGAGTATATTGATATGCCATGGAAAGATCATATTAATGCACTCCTAAATGATGAAGTAGATATGTTACCGAAGCACTCCAATATTCCAGAGCGTGCTTTAGTTGTGGACTTTGCTTTTCCTACCGTTAATTTTGATGTATTAGTCATGGTGAAGAAAAGCTCCGGTGAGACTTATGAGACGCTACAAGCAGAAGGCAAGAAGATTTCCGTTGCCCGTGGCTCCAGCAATGTGGACCTCGTTAAGCAGCATTTTCCAAAGGCTGAAGTCGTAGAAGTCGACGAATACTTAGAGGGATGTGACTTAATGGAAGCCGGTACCGTTAATGCTTGGTGCGAATGCCCCATCGTAAAATATCTATTTGAATTACGTAAAGACATCGATGCATTAAGACATGAAGATGGTTCTTTATTAAAGCTATCTACAGAGCACGCGTACCCCGGTGTAAAAAACGGTGATACCCGTTTCTTAAACTGGTTACAAAACTGGGCAAGATATCGCACAACCACAGGTGACCTTACAGCGATGATGGATCGCTGGAAAGCCACCTTAATGGAATAAAAACCCAAATATAAAATCATCAAAACATCAAAAAGCAAGTCTTATAAAGACTTGCTTTTTTTTTAACAAAATCACAGAAAAATAATGAAATAAAATTTTATGTTTCTGTCCAAAAGTAAAACCATTGTAAAGATAATATATAAAAAAACGTTATATAAAAATGGTCAAAAACCATTGTTTTTACCATTTTTTATGATATAATGCTAATAGTAAAGGTATAACAAACCCTTTTTATTCGTATATTGTACCAACTCTAATTTATATTCAAGGGGGATCTATTTTGCCAAATTTGTTTAATTTTGACTCTCAAACATCGCTGATTGTGATGACGATTTTATTCACTTTTTTGATTGGTGCCAGTCAGTATATTCTATGTCAAAAACCCTATAAACCACTCAAATTCGTTTTACCGGTTTTCTTTATCGTATTTATGGGAATCAGCTTTTACGGACTTTTAACTGAGAGCCACCCCGGAAGCCAGCTTTATCTCATTATTGGTATTTTTGGCTTTGTGATTACCCTTTATGTGAGTTTTATTGTAAGAATGCGCAATAGGAATAAAGCCCAAGCAACAAACAATGCAAAAGCAAAGAAGTAAAGGAGATCAGCCTTGTCCTTTTTAAAAAACATTAATAAGAAGTTTCAAACGCAGACGGGGAATTCCCCAGCACCTAAAAACAGTGATCCTAAAGAAGTCGTGCTTCCCGTAGGAGAAGGGACCATCCTTCCCGACGTCCTCGACAATTCAGATTATATTAATCTTTTTCCTCCGAATACTTCTAAAGAGACCTTCGTATCAAGACTGAAAAACAAACCAAAATTCGTAGGAGAGATTTATTATCCCTATTACTTGACTTTTTTTTCCATTGATATCAAGCGCTATCGGATGAAACCAAGGCGCGTGTATATGCACCTCATGTGCGATGCGGTCAGTGGTGAGATTATCCAGGTTCGCTCTAAAGAGCAAGTGGAATTCAATGAAGTGAAGGCGCCCCGCAATCTCATTGACAAGGCTTTCACTGAGAAGATGGCCAACGAAAAACTGGCCGATATGTGTAAACGTAAAATCTTAAGAAAATACCGTACCTGGTGGCTTCCCGTCATTACGGCGGAGAAGACGTCCCTCGTCTATATTAAGTACTGGGTCGTGCAAGAAAAAGGCGCCATAGAAGGTGTCTACTGTAATTCATTCGACGGTAAGATTAAGAAATTCTAATTAGAATGATAATCCAGGTGGATTCTCATATATAAATCTTGAGGAAAGGAGGAAGTACCCCTAACTTTTGCTTTGCAAATACTATTTTAGGAGGGCAAATTATATGCCATTATTAATCTTTATTGGTTTTGAAATTGTTGCTATACTTGCCGCATTTATATTACGTGGTGTCTTACTTAAAAAATTGGGAGAAGGTGAAAACTAATGTTAGCAGCAGGATTTATCGCTTATCTAGCCGTCATTGCTGGTATTGGTTTTTATA
>CAYJGI010000002.1:18670-24549 GCA_964369705.1 uncultured bacterium | reverse complement strand
CTACATCAATTTGCGGATCTGATATGTCAGGTTTTATCTTTACCGGTCTTGCCGGTATGTACTGGTCTACAGGTATTCCATTACTTGCCAACTTCATTTGCGTATTCGTTGTTTATATCGCAATCTTCTTTACACAGGGCTTACGCTTACGCGTTGCTTCCCGTGTACTGGATGCCGTTACAATTCCAGACTTTTTTGAAAACAGATTCAAAGATACAAAACACATCTTACGTTGGAGCACCTCTGTTATCATGATCGTCGGTGTTACCGTATACGTTATGTCTCAGTTTAGTGCCGGTAGTAGTGTTATCTCCGTACTATTCGGATGGGATAAATTAGTAGGTCTGATTGTAACCGCTGTTTTCGTTATTGGTTACACCACAACCGGTGGATTCTTCGCCGTATGTTGGACCGACTTTGTTCAAGGTATTATCATGTGTTTAGCTTCAACAACACTTGCTGTTTTAGCACTTGACTTAACAGGTGGTTTTAACGAAGGTTACCAAATGCTCGTGAACATGAACGAAGCCGGTACCTTAGATGACAACTTCTTATATGGATGGAAATCCATCATCAACTTATTAAGCTGGGCTAGTATCTGTATGGGTACCTTTGGTTATCCACACGTTAACGTACGCTTCATGGCGGCGAAAGATACAAGAACTTCTATTAAGATGATGCCTCTTGTTATGATCATCATGGCTTTCTTCGGCACAGGTACTGCAATTGCCGGTATCTTCGGTAGAGCAATCTATCCTGATACAGCGATGCTTATTAACAATAATGCTGAGATGCTTTATGTAACCATGTTTATGGATCACTTACCAGGTCTACTTTCCGGTATCTTTATCGCCGGTATCGTAGCAGCTGTTATGTCTACAGCAGACTCGCTACTACTCGTAGCCAGCTCCGCTTTTGCCAACGACATTGTTTACAAAATCTTTAAAACAAACCTCACAGAAGAGCAAGTACTCCGTATCGGTCGTTGGACGACTGTCGGTATCGGTCTTGTTGCCTTCGGTCTTACATTCATCAGTAATGCCTCTATCTTCTTTATTGCTTCCCACGCTTGGACGTGGCTTGGTGCCTTAGGCCCAGGCATGATCTTAGCCCTTTTCTGGAAGCGTACAACAAAGATTGGCGTACTCGTTGGTTTCTTCGGTGCGATCATCATCGGTACCGCTTGGGCATTCGCTCCAGCGCTTATGGCTGTATTCCAACCTACCGGTGTTGCCATCACTGCAGGCTTAATCCTCACTTGGTTATTTAGCTTAATCACTCCTCCGGAGAAGAAAGAAGTTCAAGACCTTGTTGACCTCTTTAATGAGAATGCAACTGAGAAGCACTTAGATGCCAGCCAAGCTGCAGCCATCGAAATGGATCAAGAAGAAGCACCTCGTTACATGCCTACCGGTGCAGTTATTTCTAACTTCATCACGAACAACAGAAGCTTAGTAATGGGTGACTAATTCACCTCAATATGTTACAATAATGGGGATAGCATTTTGCTATCCCCATTTTTATCATTTAGATTAATGAAGGAGAACGATTATGAATTATACTTCTACTTTAGACAAAGTCCTGGACAGTAAAGTAATGAAAATTGCCGTGTTTTATCACAGAGCACCGGAAGAAGGCCTCAGTAATGAGTATTACTTAGACCCTGTTACCGGTGAGCCGAAGGGAATCGTCATTGAATACATGAATCTCCTTTGTGCCGACATGGGGGTAACCCCTGAATACATTCATATGCCTTGGGGCAAGCAAGTGGACGCTCTAAAGAGTGGTGAAGTTGATATCTTACCAAAGCACAGCAACACGCCTCTTCGTGCTGCCGATGTGGATTTTGCCCTGAGAACCATCAACTTTGATGTGGTCGGTGTCGTCCATAAAGACAGACCTCAGACCATGGAAGGCCTCAATCAAGACGGCGTTAAGATTGCCACAACCCGTGGCTCCAGTAACGAAGAAGTTATCAAAAAGCATTTTCCGAAGGCAACTTTAGTGTCTATCGATGAATATATGCAAGGCACCGAACTCCTCAGAAAAGGGGAAGTGGCAGCGTGGGTGGAAAGCCCTGTAGCAAAGACTTTACTTGAAGTTTGCCCTGATCTTGATGTATTAAGGGATCAAGACGGTGTTTTGATACGCCTTAATGTGGAGTTTGCTCACCCCGGTGTGAAGCAAGGGGATACCCGTTTTGTGAATTTTATTATCAATTGGCAACAATACAGGGATGCTACGGGAGACCTACCTGAGATGTGGGACCGTTGGAAAACCTGTTTGATTGATTAAAAGATGAAGGTATAAGGAGAAAAATATGAGATTAAAAGACAGAGTAGCAGTAGTCACAGGTGGTGTGTCAGGAATCGGTTTTGCGATGACGACAACTTTCTTAAAAGAAGGCGCAAGCGTTGTGATGGCCGATGTAAAGGCAGATCAAGGTAAAGCAGTAGAAGAAAAACTAAAAGCGCAGGGCTTTGAGAATGTAAAATTCATTCTAACGGACCTGACCAATGAAGAAAGCATCAAAAACCTAATGGATCAGACGGCAGCGACTTTTGGTAGTGTCGATGTATTATGCAACAATGCCGCTGTATGTATCGGCGAAAGCGTAGAAGAGCTATCGGCCAAAGCCTACGATATCCAAATGAACGTTAACGTAAGAGGTGCAATGCTGGCAATGAAGTATGCCGTGCCTTATATGAAAGAAAGAGGTAAAGGCAGCATCGTCAATACGGCTTCTATTTGTGCGATGACGGCTTCTCCCAATCAAGCCCCCTATACCGCGTCAAAAGGTGCCATTGTGGCCCTTACACGCCAAGTGGCTTATGACTACGCGAAGTTTAATATCCGTTGTAATGCCATCTGTCCTTCCGATACCAGAACAGAGATGTTTGAGCAGTTTTTGGCCGCTCAACCGGATCCTGAAGCAACGAAAGCCTTCTTCGTTTCCCGTGTTCCATTAGGCCGTGTAGCAGAGCCGGAAGAGCAAGCCAATGTTGCTTTATTCTTAGCATCCGATGATTCAAGTTTTGTCACCGGTCAAAGCATTTGCGTTGATGGTGGATATTCTATTTGGTAATCCAGAAGATGAAGGAGAATCGTTATGCGTCTTAAGGATAAAGTTGCCATCGTTACTGGCGGTGCCTCGGGAATCGGCAAAGCCGTTGTCCGCAGATTCATTGATGAAGGTGCCACTGTGGCTTTATGTGATATTAATCGTGATAATGCCGATGCCGTGATTGGTGAGATGGCCTCTGAAGGTACGATCATTCAATATTTTGAAATGAATGTCATGGAAGAAGACTCAGTCAAGGATGGCATGGAAGCCATTTACAATGCCTTTGGTAAGATTGACATCTTAATTAATTGTGCCGGGATTTGTATCCATCAAGCGGTAACCGACTTTACCGATGAAGTCTATTCTTTTGTTATGGGACTCAATGTGAAAGGCACCATGCTTTGCACGAAACACGCAGTACCCTACATGAAGAAAAACGGGCAGGGGAGTATTGTCAACTTATCTTCCGTCGTTGCCCAATCGGTGACAAAAAACCAAGCACCCTACGCTTCAGCCAAGGGCGCACTCATTGCCCTCACAAGGCAAACAGCGTATGATCTCGCCCGGAATAACATTCGAGTGAACTGCGTTTGCCCCGGCGATACACTAACGGAGCGCCTTCTTTCTACAATGACGGAAGAGAGGCAAAAAGAATTGTCCGCCCATTATCCCATGGGACGATTCAGCACACCGGAAGAACAAGCCGCCGTGATTTTGTTCTTAGCGGGAGATGTATCATCCTTCGTTACAGGACAAGCCATTGTTGCCGATGGCGGATATTCTATCTGGTAAAGCAGATTCAAAAAAACAAACAATAAAAAAAGCTACCTACATCGTAGGTAGCTTTTTTGTATCAGATTGATTAAAATTTGTGGACAAAGAGGACGGACTTTAGCTTAGGCTCAAACCACGTAGACTTAGGAGGCATGACGTTGCCATCATCACTAACGTCTGTAATATCGGTGATTTGTGTAGGATAGAGTAAGAAAGCGACTGCCATGTCTTTTTGGAGGCGAGTTTTAACCGTCTCCACCATATTCTCACCGCCAACAAATTCGATACGCTTATTGGTACGAGGATCATCAATATCTAAGATGGGATTTAGGAGATTGCCTTGTAAGATGGCAACATCCAGTCTTTCTACGGCATCGTCTTCATTGAAAGAGCCTTTCTTTGGTACAAGTTTAAAGGCTTTATCTCCAAGCACCATGGTAAAGGTCTGCTTTTCTGTAGGCTCAACAATGGTTTCCATTACTGTGACATCGAATTTTTCTTCTACTTTGCTTAAGAAATCTTCTTCCGTTAAACCGCCTAAGTCTTTGACCATACGATTGTAAGGCATGATGAGGAGCTCTTCTCCGGAGAAGATGACTGTCATGAAGAAGTTGAATTCTTCATCACCGGTGAAGTCTGGGTTTTCTTCCCGCTTTTTGAGGCCTACTTTGTAAGCGGAAGCGGTACGATGGTGGCCATCGGCAATATAGATGCTATCAATGCCTGAGAAGATGGTTTCTATCGTTTTAAGGGCGTCTTCTTTATCAACGACCCAAAGCATTTGGGTAACGCCGTCGGGAGTAGTAAAGTTGTAGATGGGTTTTTCAGCGGAAGTCCAGTTTTCGATAAAGATTTTGAGGGCCGTGTTTTCTTTATAGAATAAGAATACGGGCTCAGTATTGGCTTCACAGGTGTAGAAGTGGTTAATGCGGTCCAGCTCTTTATCGACACGGGTAAACTCGTGACGCTTAATGAGTCCATCTTCATAATCATCAATGCTGGCACAGCCGACGATACCGTTTTGTGCCCTGCCATTCATGATTTGGCGATAGATGTAGAAGGCGGGCTTCTTTTCTTCCATTAAAGTACCGTTCTCTTCAAACTTCTTAAGCATGTCTTTTTCAAAATCATAGACTTCTTGCGTATGGGGATCAATGGTAGGATCTAAGTTGATTTCTCCTAAGGTGACATGGACGAAGGACATGGGATTGTCTTGACCTAAGATTGAGGCTTCTTCACGATTTAATACATCGTATGGTGGAACGGCAACTTTTTGCTCCAGGCCCGGAGTAGGACGAAGTGCTTTGAAAGGTTTTAATGTGATCATAGGCTTCTCCTTAATTGTTTTTTAGATTCATGACGATTTCGATGATTTCATCACCGATACGCTCTTGTGCTTCTCTTGTGGCAGCACCGATATGGGGTGTTACAGAGATTTTTGGATGGTGAATGACTTTTTGGTTTGGTTTTGGCTCGACTTCAAAGACGTCAAGTCCAGCGCCACCTAATTCACCGTTATCTAAAGCAACAACGAGGGCTTCTTCATCGATCACGCCACCCCTTGCGGCATTGACGATGAAAGCATCGTTTTTCATGAGTTTGAATTCTTCTGTACTGATGAGGGCACCGCCAATGGCAGGCACATGAACAGAAATAAAATCCGATTCTTTAAGAAGCTCATGGAACTCCACATAAGAGTACACAGGATCATTGGTATAAAACTTATCATAGAAGACGACTTTCATACCTAAGGCTGTGGCTTTCTTTGCAAGGCTTTTGCCGATACGGCCAAAACCGATAATACCTAAAGTACCGCCGGCAAGCTCTCTACCGCTGTAGATTTTTTTGTTCCATTCACCATTTCTCATGGTGACATTACTAATACCAATAAAACGGGCAAGACCTAAGAAATGGCCTAAGACGAGCTCTGCTACAGAGTCGCTACTGGAGTTCGGCGTATTCTTCACGATAAAACCATTCTCCGTAGCGTAGTCTACATCAATATTATCAAGGCCAACACCGGCACGGATAATGACTTTTA
>CAYJGI010000002.1:18002-18660 GCA_964369705.1 uncultured bacterium | reverse complement strand
TGCCTTTCGCGGCATCTAAGACTTCCTTCGTAACCGTCGTTGCAGAGCGGACGATTAAGACATCAAAATCGCCGACATTCTGTAATAGGGCATCACCCTCAAGCTTATCGGTAACGACTTCAATACCTTCCTTCGTAAAAAACTGAATGGCTTTTTGATCTAAACCATCATTGGCTAAAATACGCATGTTAACACCTCTTCTTCTATAGATTAAAGACCACAGATTTCGTTAATGGCAGCAAGTAGTTCGTTAATATCTTCCATGGTAGTATCACCCATGTGGCCGATACGGAAGGTCTTACCCTTCAGGTCACCATAGCCATCGGAAATGGTCATGTTGCGCTTTTGGAGCTCTTTATTAAGGTGGGAGACGTCGATATTACGGGTATTAACGATACACGTTACGGTATCGGACCAGTAACCCTCCGGCGATAGGATATCAAAGTATTTTTTAGCCCATGCTTGCACCGTTGTGGCCATTTCTTTATGGCGTAGAAAACGGTTTTCGAGGCCTTCTTCATTGATCATGTAATCTAGCTGATAATCAAGGGCAAACATAAGAGATAAATTAGGTGTAGAGGGATACTGCTGATTCTTCTTCACGAATTTATACATTTGGAGTAAATCAAGGTAAGAACCGCGATTTGGTACTTCTTCC
>CAYJGI010000002.1:16386-17992 GCA_964369705.1 uncultured bacterium | reverse complement strand
CGCGGGCCACAGCCTTGTCACTAATGGCAGCAAAAGCCATACCGGGGGGAAGGGCGAGGCATTTTTGTGTGGAAGTGATGACGACATCGATTTCTAATGCATCGACATCAACCTTGTGACCGCCGGCAGAGGAAACCATATCCACACATAGAAGCACGTCGGGGTATTTTTTTACGACTTTAGCAATCTCTTCAATGGGATTTTGAATACCGGTGGAAGTTTCGTTTTGCGTAATGGTAACAACGTCATACTTACCGGTGGCCAAGACTTCATCAACCCATTCAGGTGTCGTGGGAAAACCGGTCTCAGACTTAAACTGATCACAAGGTACGCCGGCAGAGACACCAAAATCGTACCACTTGGTTCCGAAGGCGCCTACAGAGAAGACGGCTGCCCTTTTTTTTGTGAGGGACTTTAAAGCACCTTCCATAAGGCCACTACCGGAAGTCGTAGAAAGTAGGATGGTGTTCTTCGTATTCCAAAGAAGTTGCATCTTATCGTGGATTCTTGTTTGAAGCTCCGTCGCTTCTTTGGTACGGTGGCCGATCATTGGCGTTGCCATTGCGGCTAAGGCCTCTTCTCTAACGGTTACGGGCCCCGGGATAAAAAGTTTCATACTCATGCATTTTCTCCTTTTGTTGCGTATAGTTGTAATTAAAACATGAAAAAATCCCGTCATAATACCGACGAGATATCGAGATATAAAGAATAGTCAAAATACCTCAGAAGGTTAAAAGATATACTTATATTATGGATAAAAAAAACAAAAAAGTCAACTAAATTTACAGAATTAGAGGCAAGATTTTTTGCATAAAATAATAAAAATAAGGTATAAAAAATACTTTTTATGCGGCAAGTGTTTCCTTTTTGTTATGAATGATTTATACTATAAAGGCAGTGTTATTTATGAAGGAGTTTTTATGGGATTGATTAAAATATCAAAGGAAACAGTCATAGCGTTATTATCAAGAATTCTGCTTTATTGTGCAGGGCTTTTTATCTTAGCCTTAGGGGTTTCGATTTCCATCAGTTCGAACCTTGGCGTATCGCCAACCAATTCGCTTCCCTTTATTGTAAGCCGTATTGCAGCAATTGATATTGCCATTGCCATTATCATCGTTTTTGGCTTTTTTATTGTACTACAGATGCTCTTAATGGGCAAAGAATTCAAATGGATCAACTTAACACAGCTTTTGTTTTCTACTCTTTTTGGTTACTTTGTGGATTTTACCACTTTGTTGGTCGGTGGATTCACGCCTAATCATTACATCGTACAGCTTCTAATGATGGCCGTAAGTATTATTCTGATTGCCATGGGCATCACCCTCTACTTAGAGGCAAAACTCGTCAGTATGCCTCCAGAAGGCTTAGCCCTTGCCGTGACCCACAGACTAAAGAAATACCCCTTCCATCAAGTAAAAATAGCGGTAGATATCTCCATTGTAACGGCGGCGATCCTTCTTTCTGTTATTTTCTTGGGAGGTCTTCAGGGCATTCGAGAAGGTACAGTGGTAAGTGCGCTCCTGGTGGGACGCTGTATTCCCATGGTGAAGAAAATCATTCATGGGAAGACACAGAAAGAAGGAATCAACGATCAAGAAGCACA
>CAYJGI010000002.1:14695-16376 GCA_964369705.1 uncultured bacterium | reverse complement strand
ACAAAAAGAAGACGTATAACAAAATAAAAAGCACCCTAAAGGATGCCTATGGGTAAAAAAAAACAAACTGCCATGATCAAAAGATTGATTGTGACAGTTTTATTTTGTGTAGACGATGTTTATAATCTCCGCTATTCTTCGATTATTTATAATCGGTTATATGCCGCGGGCCGAAGTCACCGGTAGCCTCATTTATATTTTATATGTTCCTTACATACTTTGAGCAGTAATCCACACCCACCAAAAAAAAGAAAAGACGAATGAGAAAACAACTAAAGTTGTAATGCGATCTATTCGTCTAATCAAGTCTTATAGAATTGTAGTCACTTACTACCCCTATGAACTTACTTTAAGGGTGCTTTTAGGGATTGAAGTTACAAAACGCTTTACACATAATTTGGATTATAGTAAGAGTTTTTGTACTTGTCCACAAAGGCGTAGGCTTTGGTTTGATCCACAACACCCATATGCATGAGCGTGATGATAAAAGGCTCTTCACTGTCCTTTGGTGTAGAGAGTAGGGCGCTCACTGTGAGTTCTACCATCTGGCCACGGGTTAATTGCTGAGGGATCGTACTTACAATCTCTTCGTGGAAAATCCCATTCTCCACAGCGAAAAGGGGACTGGTACTCCAAGAGAACTCCATGGGTGATCCTTCTAAAGTGGGGATATCTTGATACCCGATGCTTCTTAGGAGCATCGTCGTATAATCATTGATGGAGACGATATTTTTACCGCCGTACTCCGTGCTTGAGATGCCGGCTACAAGATTGAGCGCATAGAGGTAGTCTACGAATTTTTGCTCCCAAGTGAGGTCTGTAAATGGCGAGGGAAATGTCGCTGCCGTATCGACTAAGTCTTCAACACCTAGCATTCTTGTAAGCATAACGGCCATTTCACTACGATTTGGACTTCTGTAGAGTTCGAAGCCGTTTTCTGTTCCGCTTAATAATCCTAAATCAAAGAGGTCTTCGGCAAGTTCTTCGACCATGGAGGTTTTCATCGTATCATCAAAGTAGTTAGCGAGATAGAATTCGGCCAGCTGATGATAAAAATCGTGATCCCACCCCGGTGTAAAACGGTAACCTTCGGCCAATAGTTCATGGTGCGACATCTTCAAGTGATCGGAAACGTAAGAAACGCCGCCGGAGCCGTCGGTATCATTCCAAGTGGCATCTAAGTAATACCAACCGGATCCATCATAAATATAATTCCAAGCGTGACCCTCTACCTCAGATACAACGATAATAGAAGGAATTCCCGCCAGATCAAGGAGCATTTTGACAGCTCTTGCATAACCATCACAAACGGCAACGCCTTTAAGAAAAACGCCGGCAGCATGATGGGAATAGCTGTTGTTATCATTGAGAACGGAATTGTGATCGTAGACGGTATTTTCTACTACCCAATGATGGATGGCTACGATCTTTTGTCATCGTAGGGACGATGATTTCGTTATAGACGGCTTTGGCTTTTTCTTCTGTGGCTAAGACGTCGGCAGGGCTAATATTTTGTTTTAACGTAAATCGATCTAAAGTCTCATCGGTACTGGGCTTATAAAAAGTCTTATATGAGAGTGTTGTATATTGAGGAATAATTCCATAAACTACTTGCAGAAGTGTATCCAAATCCACATGATCTATGGCTTCCGTCTGAAAAATCGCATCTGGATTTCCGAGC
>CAYJGI010000002.1:11752-14685 GCA_964369705.1 uncultured bacterium | reverse complement strand
CCTATAACTATCCAGCATCTTAAATCCAATGGCTATTTCTTGTGAATGGCTCTCTGTCGCATAGATTTCGCCCGTTGCAATAGTCACTTCGGAAAAACAAGAAAAACTCATCACAACAGCAAGAATCAAACATAAAACACTTTTGTAAAATCGGTGCAATCTACTTTCCCCGCTTTCTTTGGGCTTCCCTTAAAGCCTTTTTATTTCTCTATATATAATAGACTTATCATACCATAAATAAATAAAAAAACCAACAGAATTATTATGCAAAATCCTTTTTTATTGTACTTCAATCTATAGAGAATCATACCATAAAAAAACAGCTGATATACAGATATCAGCTGTTATTGATTAAGTTATTTAACAAGAAAAAGGGGTAAAAGTTCTAAATAAACGATATCTTCACGTTCTGCGGCGGCGCCTTCAGCTAAAATAGCCGCTTTACAGAGGACATTACCATCTGCTTTTTTTACAAGACGCTCAATGGCTTCTACCGATTTGCCTGTACTGATAACGTCATCAATAATGATGATCGTTTTACCGGAGATTTCCTTTGCGTCTACGCCATCAAGACAAAGAAGTTGCTTTTTTTGTGTGGTGATGCTTTCCACATCATCTAAGAAGATTTGCACTCATTTTGAATCTATAGTATAATATTTTCGTATTTTATATTGCATAAAGAAAGTTAGGTGACGACAATGAAAATGAGCAATCTGTTAGGCAGAAGATTTAAGGAGCAACCCTCTGAGGCTTATATGCCCAGCCATATTTATATGCTCCGTGGTGGCTACGTCCGCCAAGTGGGTAACGGGATTTTCTCCCTTCTAATGCCGGCCAAGAGAGTCACTCAAAAGATAGAAAAAATCATTCGTGAAGAAATGGATGCCATCTCAGGTCAAGAGGTCATGTTCCCCGTGGCAATTCCCGCCGATTTATGGAAGGAATCCGGTCGTTTTCAAAGCGTTGGGAGTGAACTCATGCGTATGAAAGATCGTGGGGGCCGTGACATGGTCCTTGGTATGACTCACGAAGAAGCTGCCGTTCATTTGGCAAGAAGCGAAGCCCAGACGTACAACGATTTTCCTTTTATGATTTACCAAATCCAAACAAAATTCCGTGATGAGCCGAGGGCCAGAGGTGGCCTCATACGTACCCGTGAATTCACGATGAAGGATGCCTATTCTTTCCATACAAATCAAGGGGATTTAGAGCTTTACTATGAAGATACCTATAAGGCCTATGAGCGCATCTTTGAGCGCGTGGGCTTAAAAGGCATTATCCCCGTCCTTGCCGATAATGGCATGATGGGCGGTAAGATTAGCCATGAATTTATGTATTTGTCTCCCCATGGTGAAGATAGCTTGGTGCTATGCGATGCTTGCGGATATCGCTCTAATATGGAAGTGGCAAAAGCCATCAAAAAAATCGCGACAAAAGGCGAAACTACAAAGGAAAAAATCCATACACCGGCCATTAAAGATATGGAAGCACTGGCAGATTTCTTTGATACCACTGCCGATCATTTACTGAAATCTGCGGTATTTACTACGGCGGAGGGAGGGCTTATTGTCGTCTTTATTCGTGGCGACTATCAAGTCAACGAAGCAAAACTCAGAAATCATCTGGGTAAAGAAATCTACCCTTATAATGGTACAGAAAACGACGGATCGGGGATCGTCTATGGTTTTATCGGACCGGTAGATTTTGCCGGTCGAGATGTAACAGTCCTATATGATGAAACCTTAAAAGATGAAGAAAACCTCATTGCCGGTAGCAACGAGGTTGACTATCATATCAAAGGCGTAAGTGTAGTACGTGACTTAGCCGGCGTTTCCTTTGTGGATGTATCTAAAGTAAATGACGGTGACACGTGTACCTTATGTCATAAGCCCCTCAGCTTAAAGCGGGGCATTGAAATCGGCAACATCTTTCAGCTGGGAGATCGCTACACAACGACGATGAATATGACGTATTTAGGAAGCGATAATCAACCCCATCACCCAATTATGGGATGCTATGGCATTGGTGTAGGGAGGCTTTTCTCTTGTATTATCGAAGAAAACCACGATGACTACGGCCCAATATGGCCCATGGCTGTTGCTCCTTGGCAAATCCATATTTGCACAATGAATCTCAATGTAGAAGAAGTAAGCCAAAAAGCAGAAGAAATCTATCAACATCTATCAAAAAAATACGAAGTCCTCTGGGATGATCGTGGGATGCAAGCCGGTGGAATGTTTGCCGATGCCGATCTTCTCGGTGTTCCCGTAAGGCTCGTGATTAACAAAAAAAACGTAGCGGTAGGAGAGATTGAACTATCCACCCGTAATAAAACCATCAAAAAACAAATCGCCTTACAAGACTTAGATACAGAGTTACAGGCGGTCATTGATGCTTTGTCACAGGAATAAACCAATCAAAAAAAAGATGTGAATCCTCACATCTTTTTTATTTTCGTACAAACAGGTGACAAAAAAAAGGTTTGGCCCTATTCTTTTCTTTCATACTGTAATAAAAAGCAGAAAGGGAAGAACAAATATGGGATTATTACAATACCTTTTTCAGTGTTTTTTAGGAATTTTTGGCTACTGCAATGGGCCGAATACTTTTCCACAGCCCCTCAAAGCCCATGAAGAAAAAGAAATGCTCCAAAGATACTGGGCGGGAGATCAAGAGGCAAGGGGGATTCTCATTGAGCGTAACTTGAGATTAGTGGCCCATGTGGTAAAAAAATTCAGTAGCAATAATTACAGCACCGAAGACTTAATCAGCATTGGCACCATCGGCCTCATTAAAGCAGTCAACACTTTTAAAGAAGAAAAGAACACAAGGCTTTCCACTTACTTAGCCAGATGTATCGAAAACGAGATTTTGATGTTTTTAAGAAGTCAAAAGAAACTAAAAACAGAAATCTCCCTTAGCGAAGACTTAGG
>CAYJGI010000002.1:10362-11737 GCA_964369705.1 uncultured bacterium | reverse complement strand
ATGGGAATTCCATTTCTTTTATGGATATTTTAGGTAGTGACGAAGATGCCATCATCGATGAAGTGGAATTAAAATTAGAAAAAACAAAGCTTTATGCTTTTTTCCAAAAAGTCCTCTCCCCAAGGGAAAAAATCGTCCTTGTCATGCGTTACGGACTCTTTAATTACGATAAAATGACCCAAAAAGAAGTGGGAAAAAAGCTAAAAATCTCTAGATCTTACGTCAGTAGGATAGAGAAAAAGGCGCTGGAGAAGCTTAAAGTCGAACTGGAGCGGTGAACGAATAGCGCTCGGGTATGAGGGTTTCAAGCGTATCAATGAATCCTCAGGCGGGATTTTGCAGTCTGACGGACAAGAAGATGTTTTTTTGTATCTTCTTGTCCGTTTTTGTATTTGATTATTTTTTTTAGCTTTTACTCTTCATTCATGATTCTTATATATTCATCTGGTGTATTTCGTTTATGGACTCATTTTCTATAGCTGTTTATGATAGCGTTAGCTTTTTGGCCTTAAAGGAGTAGATGAATTTCACTCACTCACTTGATTTGTCCACTTTGCTATGATATTCTACTTTTAAGATTGGTTTTGTGATAAGCCTTATCATCCACATACTTCTAAAAAAACATGCCATTAGTATCATATTCGGAGGACTATACCAATGAAAACAAACTATTTTCGCAATATAACAACTGCTATTCTGATTTTCTGTCTTGTCGTGACACTTCTGCCGTTGACTTCAACGCCGATAGAGGCGGCAAGACCTGGGAATTTTGATGTTTGGGATGGTGGAAATAATTATATAAAATCAGAACAAGCGGATGAGAACGGAGTAAGAACCATTAATAGTGCTAGGGACTTAGCCGGCGTTGCGCACAGTTTGAATAATTATGATGATACTTTTGAGGGTATTACACTCAAATTGACCAAAAACATTGATTTGGCGAATAAAGCCTGGAATCCAATAGGTTTAAGCGGACTCAGAAATAATTATTTTCAAGGCACTTTCGATGGAAACGGATATACGATCAAAGGGCTGAGCATAAACGCTGACTATGGTCATTGCGGACTTTTCGGTGTCGTCGGTGAGAAGGGAAGTGTCAGCAATCTCCACGTTGAAGGCACGATTAACAACACCAGCTTAAGCCGTTCCGCTTCTAGCGGTGGCATCGCGGGATTCGGCCACGGTTCTATCAGTAATGTTACTTTTGATGGTGATGTTACAGGTTATGGCGCGGTTGGTGGCATTGTCGGTGAGATGACAATTTCTAGCTTTGCGCTAAATGAGAGCATCTCACTATCTAACAGTGCTTCACATGGAACCGTAACCTCAAAAAACCACGACAACCAAACACATAAAGGTGCAGGCGGTGTTGTAG
>CAYJGI010000002.1:10065-10352 GCA_964369705.1 uncultured bacterium | reverse complement strand
ACTCAATAATTTATACAGCACAAGTATAGTGAATTCTGACTCACCGTTAATCTACCAAGGTAATATAGCAGGCTACATAAGCCCTAGCAACGTTTCACACTGCACGAATGTTTATTGGCTGCAAGGTCTTTTACCTGATACAGCGTCTAACAGTACCACTGCAATCACCGAATTTGCCACCTTCAATCGCAATGCCAAATTTACTACGCCGATAACGGTGGATGACAAAGAAGGAATCTCCACCTTGCTTGACGCATTAAATATAGGTGCGTCATCTATTTCCGGTG
>CAYJGI010000002.1:6665-10055 GCA_964369705.1 uncultured bacterium | reverse complement strand
TTATCCCGATTTAAGCCACAAAACCCTAATCCCACCGGATGATCTCACGTTTGAGAACACGAGCATTGATTATAGCGTGACCCAGCCAAACCCAAATTTTCCAGAGGCAACATATGACGCAGCGACATATCCGGGAGCGTCACTCACATATACTTACTACGAAGCCGACGGCTCGCCGATGCCCAATAAACCCACTACTCCCGGCAAATACTCGATTTTGGCCAAGCTTGAAACCGCTGACAGTATATTGTACAAAACGATAACCCTCACCATACGCAGCATTGATGTCATAATCACACCCGCTGCCGCCGAAAAGGAATACGGCCAAGACGATCCTACTACTTTTTCCTATACATCTAATGCCCCCGCCGGCTTAAACGCTCTTTTTGTAACAGAGGTAGAGGGTGCTTTAGCCCGTGCGGTGGGAGAGAATGTCGGCGATTATCTCATCAGCTTGGGTTCACTGAAGATAAAGGAAATCAATACAGGCTATTTTTCCCCACTCAAGCTAGGCACCACGCCTGTATATTTTAAAATAACCCCTGCCACATATATTGCACCTACTTTAGCAAGTGCCCAAACCATCAGTATCGGCGATACGCTTTCTGACCTCACTGTAGATGATGATGCAAAAGGTGTGGGTGTCGATTCGGAGGAAGTAGAGGGGACGGTTACATGGTATACCGATGCCACAAGAACCACACAGGCACAGGACACAGACTTGAGTAGCTTAGCTGTGAACGCTTCAAGGACGCTGTATTGGGAATTTAATACCACTGACAGCAACTATATGGATCCACAAGTAAACTACGGTGAAACGGAATTTATGGTTCAAAAGATAAAGGTACTTTTAACGCCTACGACACTGTCTAAAGACTATGGTGAAGAGGACCCTGAGCTTGAGTTTTCAACGAACTTGCCTGAGGCGAGGGAGACTATTTTTCGCCAGACGATAGGCGATACGATACTTTTAGAGAGACAACCGGGAGAGACTTTTAGCACTTACATCATAGAGCTGTCTGACGTTATCCCGAATTATGACAATTACGAAATTGAGATATCAACACCCAGCAACGCACATCATTACTTGTTTCGTATTCATCAAACCGATTACACACTGGACATCCCGATCACTTTGTCTATAGATGCCGGTGATACCCTGGCAGAAGCCGTAGCAAATATCAGCGCAGAAGGCAAAGGGATCACAAAGAAGGGTGCAGAGGGAAGTTCCTTGACAGAAGTGATCATAGGCGAAATGACTTGGTATACGGACGCTGAAAGAACCACCCTTGCAGTGGATACCGATTTGAGCAGTTTAAATGCCGGCGAATCGAAGGACTTGTACTGGAAATTTAGAAGATATGATTTAAATGATGGGAATTATGATCCTGACCAGACCGATGAAGACCGTGAATTTATCAAGGCACTACTTGTAAACCACAACTACATTGAGTCCCATAAAACGGGCATAACAAGCTTTACAGTAGCTGAGTCGACTACTACCTTACCTACTACTTCACCATCTATTCCAAGCTCTTCAGAGTCCACCAGTGAAAGATTATTAAGACTCATCAATGCAGCAGATCAGGGCGCCACAATCAAAACATCGATCTCAAATGGTGATACAAGAATTACAGCGGAAGTCCTGAAGGCCTTAGATAACAAAAAAATTGAACTTATTTTGCTTGTCGGTGAGTTTACATGGACTTTGAACGGAAGAAATATTCTCACCACAGAGAAGCTTACTGATATTGATGTAGGCATTGCGAAAAATGAACTTCACATACCCGTGTCAGAATTAAATGCTATGGGAGAATTTAATTCGTATTCACAGTTTTCATTGAAGCACAACGGACCATTTCATACATGGTTGAAGCTGAGCTTATCCATGGGTAAGGCGAACGCCGGACTTTACGGTAATCTGTACCGCTATGACAATGGAGCACCGGAGGGAGAGCGACTTACCTTTATCCACGCTGACAAGATTGGTGTTGATGGCATCGGTGATTTTATATACTTTAGTGCCTCTGACTATGTAGTTGTATTATCTGAAAGCAACCACACTCCGATGCATTTTGAGGATTTACTTTCAACGGCATGGTATTATGACGATGCTGCGTTTATGTTCTCAATGGAATTGATGTATGGCACAAGTGGTAGTGCGTTTTCACCACTGGGCACTTCTTCACGGGCTATGATGTGGACGGTGCTTGCTAGGCTGTACGGTGTCGACACCGAGGGGGGTACCACATGGTACGCCTTAGCCAGAGACTGGGCAATGAAGACTGGAATATCAGACGGAGAAAACTCGAATGCTAATATCACCCGTGAGCAGTTTGCAGCGATGCTGTATCGAGTAGCCGGCGAACCAAATGTGGGAGATGCAGTGTTAGACCATTCCGATGTCAATGACATTTCTCCCTGGGCGACAGATGCTATGATCTGGGCGGTAAACGAGGGACTTATTCTTGGCAATGATAAGGGCTTATTATTACCCCGTGCTACTGCCACACGCTCTGAGCTGGCAGCTATATTAACGAGATACATAAACTGATTCTTAAACTGCGTAACGACTTTTTTTAAATATACTTTTCTGGGGCGTGCTGTTCAACACGCCCCAGTATTATTGAATCACCAACGTCAGTTGAACGGAAAGCTTCTGAAAAAATAAAAACAGCATTAGAAAGAGGGAAGTAGCCTCAAAAAATTGGCTTCACTCTCAAAATAAAAACAAAAACGAGATGAAAGATTCATCTCGTTTTTCATGGGAATTATTCTTACTTTATTCCATAAAAGTCGCAATCTCTTCCAGAGATTTTTTTTGTAGTTGGGGGAGGGGGTAGAGGGGATCCGGTTTTCCCACTGCTAAAATCATGACAGGAGTCTCTCCTTCTTTACGATGCAACAACTCTCTCAAAAACTGGATAGGCGCCGGTGTATACGTTAGAGATGAGAGTCCTGCGTTTCTCAGGCTGTTAATGAGAAGGCCCGTGGCAATGGAAGCACTTTCGGTAACGTAATAATTGGTGTCTTTGGTGCCATCTTCCTTGACGGAGTACATTTCTTTAAAGATGACAATGAGGCAAGGCGCCTCCGTCAAAAAAGGCTTCTCCCAATTGACGTTCAGTTTTTTTAAATCATTTTTCCAGTGGGTACTGATTTTTTCTTCGTAGAAAGTTTTTTCAACGGCTTCGCAGGCGATGCGGAGTTTTTGTTTCATATTAGGATCGGTAATCACAACAAAATGCCATGGCTGTTTATCGGCACCGCTTGGCGCCGTCCCCGCCGTTAGGATGGAATCTTTGATGAGCTCCATATCAATGGGATCTTGTAAGAAGTGGCGGTAGCTTCTTCTTAACTTGCTTTCTTCTAATAATGTCTTAGAGGGTA
>CAYJGI010000002.1:0-6655 GCA_964369705.1 uncultured bacterium | reverse complement strand
GGTAGTGGCATGGGCATCTCCTTTTTTTGTACTTTTTTTTATTGTACCATGAATCCATAAAAAGGGGTACTCTTTAGATCTCATAGGGTATGATAAATAATCGAGAGGATTATTTATCAGGCATTTTTTATGGCGTTGGGCGTGAGTCGCCCACATACCTCATTTATATTATATTCGTGCCTCATATAATATAAAAAAGAAAATAAAAAAAATAATTTTTTTCAAAAAAACACTTGCAATTTCAAAATAGATAATATATAATAATCAGGATAGATAGACAAGAACCTTGCAAAAGAGATTTTTGTATAAAATTGTATAAAAAGTTCGTTTACAAAATTTTTTTGCCCAAATTTAAGTGAGATTTGCTCAAAAAGCAAAATTTTTTTGTAAATATTTAAAAAATTTTATATTTATAAATTTTTTTTGCCCAAATTTAAGCCATTGAGAAGGAGACCACTATGCCAAAAAGAGATGATATTCAAAAAGTGCTGATTATTGGATCCGGTCCGATCGTCATCGGACAAGCTTGTGAGTTTGATTATTCCGGAACACAAGCCTGTAAAGCCCTAAGAAAACAAGGGTACGAGATTGTGCTGGTGAACAGTAACCCTGCAACCATCATGACCGATACAGTAACGGCCGATGCAACATACATTGAGCCCCTCAATGTAGAGCGCATTACAGAAATTATCAAAAAAGAGCGTCCCGATGCACTACTACCGAACTTAGGGGGACAATCGGGTCTCAATCTTTGTGCCGAGCTTAATAAAGCAGGCGTCCTCGACGAATACAACGTCAAAGTAATCGGTGTGCAGATGGATGCCATTGAGCGCGGAGAAGATCGTATTCTGTTTAAAGAAGCGATGAAAGAATTAGGCATTGAGATGGCACGATCCTTCCCTGCGTACAGTATTGAAGAAGCAGAGAAAATCGCCGACGATTTAGGATATCCCGTTGTAGCTCGTCCCGCTTACACCATGGGTGGTGCCGGTGGTGGCCTCATCTACAATGTAGAAGAATTGAGAACCATCGTGAGCCGTGGCCTTACAGCCAGTTTAATCGGTCAAGTTTTGATTGAAGAGTCTATCTTAGGGTGGATGGAATTAGAGCTTGAAGTGGTCAGAGATAGTAAAGGTCAGATGATTACCGTATGCTTCATCGAAAACATTGACCCCGTTGGCGTACATACCGGCGATAGCTTCTGTAGCGCACCGATGCTTACCGTATCGAAGGAAGTGCAAGCAAGACTTCAAAGAGATTCATACAAAATCGTAGACTCCATTGGCGTCATCGGTGGTACCAACGTACAATTCGCCTATGATCCTATGACCGATCGCTGCGTCGTGATCGAAATCAATCCAAGGACCTCCAGATCTTCTGCCTTAGCCAGTAAAGCGACGGGTTTTCCCATTGCTTATGTCTCTTCACTCTTAGCCGCCGGCTATACACTAGATGAGATTGAGTGCGGACAATTCGGTACATTAGACAAGTACGTACCTACCGGCGATTACGTAGTCATTAAGTTTGCCAGATGGGCCTTTGAAAAATTCAAAGATGCCGACGATAAGCTTGGCACCCAGATGAGAGCCGTGGGAGAAGTCATGTCCATCGGTAAGAATTATAAAGAAGCCTTCCAAAAAGCCATTAGAAGCTTAGAGAACGGCACTTACGGCTTAGGTTTTTTTAAAGACCTAAATGCAAAGACGCTTCCGGAGCTTCTCTCCATGCTCAGTGAGCCTACAAGCCTCAGACAATTCGTCATGTACGAAGCATTCAGAAAAGGCGCAACGGTGGAAGAGCTTTATAATATTACAAAAATCGTCCGTTACTTCCTTCAGCAGATGAAAGAATTGGTAGACTTAGAAGAAACCATAATCGCCGAAGGTGTGGGACTGACAGATAATCTCTTAACACAAGCCAAAAAAGATGGTTTCTCCGATCGATATTTAGCAAAAATCACAGGAATCTTAGAAGAAGATATCCGCAAAAAACGCATCGCTTTAGGTGTAGTTGAAGGCTGGGAAGGCGTCCACGTTAGTGGAACCAAAGACAATGCCTACTACTTCTCCACATACAATCAAGTAGATCAGACGACGGCCACAGACAACAAGAATAAGATTATGATCTTAGGCGGTGGACCGAACCGTATTGGACAGGGAATTGAGTTTGATTATTGCTGTGTCCATGCAGCCTTTGCACTAAAAGAGTTAGGGTTTGAAACCATCATTGTCAACTGTAACCCTGAGACGGTTTCAACGGACTACGATACATCGGACAAACTCTACTTCGAGCCCCTTACCTTAGAAGATGTCCTAGCCATCTACGAAAAAGAAAAGCCCCTTGGCGTTATTGCCCAGTTTGGCGGACAGACGCCTCTCAACTTAGCCTTCGAATTAGAGCGCTACGGCGTTAATATCTTAGGTACATCGCCAAGCGCCATCGACTTAGCAGAAGATAGAGATCAATTTAAAGCCATGATGGATAAGCTCGGTATCCCCATGCCGGAAAGCGGTATGGCAACCACTGTGGATGAGGCTTTAAATATTGCAAATGAGATTGGATATCCTCTTATGGTGAGACCTTCTTACGTATTAGGCGGTCGTGGCATGCAGGTGGTGTACGATGACGAAACCTTAACCACTTACATGGAAGCCGCCGTCGATGTGACACCGGAGCGTCCCATCTTAGTGGATCGATTCTTAAGTAATGCCATTGAAGCAGAGGCCGATGCCATCTGCGATGGCGAAAAGGTTTTTGTACCTACGGTAATGGAGCATATTGAGCTGGCAGGAATTCACTCCGGCGATAGCGCTTGTATTTTACCTGCGGCCACCATCTCAGAAAAGCACATCGAAACCATTAAAGACTACACGGCAAAAATTGCTTTAGAACTCAACGTCAAAGGCCTCATGAACATGCAGTACGCCATTGTAGATGACAAAGTATACGTCTTAGAAGCCAATCCAAGGGCTTCCCGTACGGTGCCTTTAGTCTCTAAAGTATGCAATATTAACATGGTGAAACTGGCAACGGGAATTATCACCATGGAAACAACCAAGAAAGAATCTCCCCTCAAAGGCTTAACCCATAAGACGATCAAGCATTGTGGCGTAAAGCAAGCGGTATTCCCCTTCAATATGCTTCCGGAAGTAGACCCCGTCTTAGGACCGGAGATGCGCTCTACCGGTGAAGTCTTAGGCCTTGCAGAATCGGTGGCAGAAGCCTACTTTAAAGCCTCAGAAGCAACTCAGATGAAACTTCCTCTAGAGGGCACCGTACTCATCAGTGTCAATGACAGAGATAAAAGCGAAGCCGTATTGGTGGCAAAAGACCTGGTCAGCTTAGGCTTTGAAGTATTAGCTACAGGTAGTACCTTCAACCATCTCTACGAACATGGGATCAAAGCGACGCGCATCAATAAGCTTTATGAAGGACGCCCCCATATCTTAGATGCCATTGCCAATAAGAAAATCGACATGATCATCAATACACCATCGGGCAATAAGACGAGTGCTTCCGATGGAAGCTCCATGCGTAAAGCCGCCATTAAACAAAAAATCTGCTACATCAGTACCATTGCAGCAGCTAAAGTATCAGTGGCCGGCATCCGCCAGGCGAAGAGTGATGACCACTACAGAGAAGTAAAATCTCTCCAAGAATTCCATAGTAATATCAAGTAAGATAACGTAAAAATACAAAAAAAGCAGCACCCTCATGGGCGCTGCTTTTTGTTTTATAAAGAGTGATTAAGGTTTGCAGAAGTAGATGCCTTCTTGACGGTGGGAGATCATAACGCCACCATCTTTAGTGACGATAGCCATATCTTCTTGACCGATACGACCTTCCTCAAAGTGGAGATTTACGTCAACGGTGAAGACTTGATCCACTTCCATCTCCGCTTCTACTCGTCCAAGGTAGCGCTCCCAACGGGGGCCCATCATAACACCACCATCGTGGGTTTGGCGTCCTACTTGGTGACCAAAGCCAAAGTTGAATTCGGGATAATTTCTCTCTGCTAAGAATGCTCTGACCGATTCGTCGGGGACATAAGCGGGAGTACCGGGCATCATTTTTGTCATGCCGTGGCGCACTGCATCTTGAATCACTAAGAGGCCTTCTTCAAGATGGGCAGGCGTTGCTGTTTCGCCATCATTTGGCACGTAGAATACACGCTGAATGTCAGAACAATAATCGTCAACTCTCACGCCAAAATCAAGGGTAACAAGGGATCCTTTAGGGACGGTGTACTCATCGCTTGGACCGGCGTGTCCCATGGGGGCATTCAGGATCATAACGCCGGGATTATGGTCGGCTCCCCAGGCGCTATCGTGGCCCATTTCTTGAATACGCTTTTGGCACCATGCATGGATGGTCTTCTGGCTCATGCCTGCTTTAATAAAGTCTTTGGCTTCTATGAGGATTTGCTCGGTGGCAGCAATGGCGCGCTTCATACGGCTGATTTCTTCCGGTGTTTTGCGACCGCGGAGTTTGCCGATGATTTTTTCTGCAGAAATGACTTTACCTTTGAAACCGTACTCCTCGAACCACTCCATTAGTTGTACGTACATACCATGGGTAAGTCCATCGGCGGCCACATCGCCACTGTAGTTAAGGGCAATGGTATCGGGTTTTACTTCATCTAATACTTCAAAAAAAACAGTGGTAAAACTCTTATCATACTCTCTCACTTCGTCATAGACGCCGGTTAGTTCGTATCCATAACTGTCTAAGTGACCACCGACACAGATGGCTTTTTCAGGAGTAATGAGAACGGCAGTCATACCTCCGAAATCCACTTCCGAAATCAGGCCAATGGCAGGGTCTGAATTCATAACGCTTTCTCTGGCAATGGTTAGCCAGACGCTAACGCCTTCTTCTCTTACAATATCTTTTGCTTGAACGACTTTTTCCCGTTGTAAACTCATATCTTACGCTCCTTTAGGTTATATTTCGTTACTCATTCAAATTATAACACTTACCCATAAAAAAGCAATACGATTCATTCACTTTGGCACAATCGTTGCTCATAAAAAAAAAAGAAAGGGGTGCACCCTTTCTTAACATAATACTAGCGATTACTCTTATGATTGAGGCTCTGCGGACTGTCGTACCCCGATGCGTATTCATTGTGACCATCCCAAATCCCGTTGGTGAGGTGGTCATAGGCCTCAGAAGTAGCAATATTACTAACCACCGTATCAAATACGTTCAGAGAACAATAACCATCCCAATGGTACAGTTATTACAACTGGTGGATTTTGCAATGCCACTTTGATTCGTGAGGGTTTTATCGTATTTAGGGCAATGATTTGCCACGCTTTGCAGTAAATCTTTCATGATTCTACGCTCCTTTGCTATTTGTTTTGAATCTTAGTTATGGTATAATAAATCCATGTAAATAGTGACTTTTTTTATGAACAAAGAGTCAAGTGCTTTTTTTGAGTTTTCAAATGGATTAATGCTACCATTATGTAAGATACCCAAAAAATAGAACATTACAAATGGAATTCAGGTGAAAAAAATGGAAATTTATTTTGATAACAGTGCCACCACCAGAATCTTTGAGGAAGCTTTAGCAGAAATGGTGCGTGTTTTATCTGAGGATTACGGAAATCCCAGTAGCCTTCATAGAAAAGGCGTAAAAGCACTACAGATATTAAATGCAAGTCGAAGAGAAATTGCCACAAAAATCGGTGGAAAAGAAAATGAGATTTTTTTTACTTCCGGTGGCACAGAGGGTAACAACTTATTAATACAGGGTCTTCTAAAGGCGAACACAAGGCGGGGAAAACACGTAATCACCTCTATGGGTGAGCATCCTTCCGTCCTTGAGACCTTAAAACAAATGGAAAAACAAGGATACGAAGTGACTTACTTGCCTCTAACAGAAGAGGGGATTATAGATTATCATCAGCTTAAAGAAAGCTTAAGGGAAGATACGATCCTTGTAAGCCTAATACACGTCAACAACGAGACCGGCGCCCTCCATGATCTTCAGAAAATCACCACCATCATCGGTGAAGATGTTCTTTTTCACAGTGATGGCGTACAGGGTTATTGCAAAACGGTTTTAGATGTAAGAAAAACAAAACTCCACGCCTATACCGTAAGTGGCCATAAGATTGGCGCACCAAAAGGCGTTGGTGCGATTTATTTGAGACAGGGCACAAAGTGCGAAGCCCTCCAATATGGAGGCAGTCAAGAAAAGGGTCTTCGTAATGGCACCGAGAATACGGCAGCCATTGCAGCCATGAGTGTGGCTACGAAGACATACAGAGAAAAGGGCGAAGATTATCTTCAGCACATGAAGGATCTGAAAGACCACTTCTTACACCGCTTACTAACAGAAATTCCCCAGGTAAAACAAAACGGATTTTCTAAAGTGCCTCATATTATTAACATCAGCTTCCAAGGTATCAAAGGGGAGATTTTGCTCCATGCACTGGAAGGCGATGGGATTTTCGTATCCACAGGTTCTGCTTGCAGCAGCAAAAAAGAAAAAAGCCATGTACTAACGGCCATGGGAGAGAGGGCTGATGGAGCACTGAGATTTAGCTTTTCTCCTTTTAATACGTTAGAAGAAGTGGATTATTGCATCGAAAGTTTAAAAAAGCATACGACTATGCTACGGACAATCAAAAGGAGATAACCATGT
>CAYJGI010000001.1:30373-32114 GCA_964369705.1 uncultured bacterium | reverse complement strand
TTTGAGTATCTTTGCACTCTATTCTAGTGGTAGACTTAAATACAAAAGAAGTAACTTTATTCCCAATGCAACTTCTAAAAGGCACTTTTTTTGTTCTAAAATCCCGTGTACCAAGTATCAGCATATGAGGATTTTCTTTTAAAGCTTCTGCTACTTTAATAATATCTCTCACGCTATGTTGGCCGTCAGCATCTACTGTGATAACACCATGCTGAAAGATTAAGTTGTCAACACCAAACTTAATTCCTGTTTTTAAAGCTTCACCTTTGCCCATATTTTTTTGATGTTTTATCAGAAAACAGCCAAGTTCTTTAGCTTTAATAAATATTGGCGCACAAGAGTCATCGCTTCCATCATCAACAATAATGATGCTTTTAAAATCATTGTTGTTTAGTTCTACAAGCATTTCTATTAATTTAATGGTTGGTTGGTATGCAGGAATGATAATAGGTAGATTATACATGATTAGCTCCTTCTTCTATCTTAAGTAATTGTGTGATATTTCTTGCTTAATATAATTATTTTAATATGGTTAGATACATCTTTTATTTTTCCATAATAACGGGAGTATAATTTTACTTTGTACTTTATTATTACACATATTATAATATAAACCTTAAACTTACTTTAAAAATCCTTGTTTTCGCATAAAAGGTGGTGTAGTTTGATTGACAAATGCTCCCAATCAAAAGATCAGCAAGTACAAAATATAGGCTTGAAAGAATTATATCATCCAAAACGGAAAACTCATCGGAGCCGTCACCCACGTACTTGTCAATGATCCCACAAAGGGATATGGGGTATATATCAGTAATATGTTAGAAGTGGCAGAAGAACCAACGAAGTAAAAATAAAAAAAGAGGAAAGGCCATGCCGCCTTTCCTCTTTTTTTATTTTGTCTGTTGAGAACTGCAGATTCCCTTTTTTTTTACTCTGAGGTTTGATTTTTTCCTTAGTTAGCTGTATAATTAAATATGCACTAATCTTAATTGTATTTAAAAAGTTGGAGGAAATAATGCTCAATAAATTAGAATTAGATGCAGAACTCATTAAATTATTTATTGATAATACACCCATTGCCTATGTAATATTAGACAATCAATATCGTATCCATTATATTAATGAAAGTTTTGCAAAGCTTAGGAATCTCGACATCAATAAAGTATACGGGGACAAATGTTACAACTTATCAAACGGGGGAAAAAGGTGCACCGAATGTGCAGTGGCAAAGTCCCTTGAAAGTGGCGAACGTGCCTTTGTTTCACGAAAAGATATTCTATCTAATGGCGTGACACGCTATATAGACGACTATGCAATTCCGTTGCAATTAGATGATGACGGTAATGTATTATATATTCTTGAAATCATGATTGATCGTACCAATGAGATGACCATCTTAGAACAACGGAATAAAGATTACGATGAAATACTTAAAATTCTGTCTACTTTATTAGAAGCGAAAGACAGTTATACTGCCTATCATTCAAATAATGTGCGAAAGCTCTCTCTTAACTTAGCGCGGGCTTTGAATTTGCCCCAGGAAGAAGTGTTTGAAATCTCCATTGCAGCCAGTCTTCATGATATTGGTAAAGTAAGAATCCCCGATTCTATTATCAATAAAAAAGGTAAATTGGAAGATGATGAATTTACGACCATCAAAAAACACCCCGTAGAATCTTACAACATGCTGGAAGGATTAGAGAGCTTTAATCATATTCGTGATATTGCAAGACATCATCAC
>CAYJGI010000001.1:26967-30363 GCA_964369705.1 uncultured bacterium | reverse complement strand
CTGATGAAAGATGAGATCTCCATTGGCTCAAAAATTGTCGCCGTTGCCGATACTTACGATGCCATTACAACCAATCGAACGTATCGCAATGCAGAGTCCCATGAATACGCCTTAAAAGAAATCGCATCAGTAATGGGTACTCAATTAGATGAAGCAATAGCGACTGCCTTTATTAATATGGATTTTGATAATATGGTTGATAGTTCCTTTGTCTTATACAATATGAATCATCATGAGCGCATCATCACAGAAGCCACCGATAAAAATATTAACCATGAAGGCGAACTGTTAAAACTATCGAACATTGATCTATCTGTATTATTTGAAAAAATACTGGAGTCCACTCCCGTTGGATATGTTTTGATCAATAAAAACAGAGAAGTCCTTTATGTTAGCGACTATCTATGTGAGTACCTTGAATTATCAGAAAGCGATTTAATGAACGAAACCTGTTTTGCATCTCTTGGGCTTGGTGGGGAGCCCTGTGAGAACTGCGCAGCAGAAAGATGCCTACATAGCCTTACTGTAGAGCGTATGCAGCAAGAGATTCTCACCCATAGTAGAAGTAAGGTTTTTGATGTTTTGGCGGTGCCACTTGTTATGCCAAACGGCGAAGTAGATAACATTATTAAGATTATCATAGATCGCACTGAAGAAGTCTTAGCAGAGCGAGCACGAAAAAAAGATTTTGAAAACCTGACTACAATGCTACAAAACATCTTTATAAGCAAAAAAGAAAAAGTCGATAGCGATAATTTGTTACCGACCATTCTTGATATACAAAAACGTCTATATACACTTATAGAGAATAATAAATAGTGTTTTAGATTATAAAAACAAAAGAAAGTCAATGATTATTATCGCTCATCTCCCTTGAAAATTGAGTGAGTGATATCACTTGAATCTAGAGGTAAAGGCTATGAAGAACAATAGATACATAGATTTACAACAAGTTCATCCTGACTACAATGTTTTTAGATATGAAAAATTTCAATCAGATGTTGAAGAATTAAAAATCAATAAAATCTGTATGACCGAAATCATGAATGCAGATATGATGATTGCCACTTTTGGCCAAAGTGCTTATGTATTAGGCTGCAGGGAGGTACTAACCAAAGCAAAAAAAGACGTAGAAGACATGGGATTATCAGGCTGTGTCATTCACCATATGTATAATTACAAGAATTTTATCGTAGCGGCAACTGAGGACTTGAGTGACGAAGTTTTTGCTGAGATCATGCAAAAAACTTATGAGCATTACATGATTTCTTCTTCTCAAGAATCCGGTCTTAGTGCTTTATCACGCTTTGTGATTGTATATGGTAGAGAGAATATTATTGATAGAGCAAAGAGTGCCATATATCTCCATAGAAAATCTCAGACTAATTTTATAGTAGCCACCAATGAGCGTGAGGTATTAAATACGGAGAATAAAGAATCAGTAGAAATCTTCGATCTCATTAATTATGCCATTACCAACGACCGAGTGATTCCATACTACCAAGGTATACATAATAATGAAAATGGTAAAATAGAAAAATACGAGGCTTTAATGAGGATTACAGACAGTGATGGAAATGTTTATTTGCCCGGCGTGTTTTTAGACATTGCGAAGAGGTTTAAGCTATATCATTCGCTGAGTAAAATAATGATTGAAAAAGTCCTCTGTGATTTTGAAAACAGAAAAAGTGAAGTGAGTATTAACATCTCTTTGTTTGATGTTGAGAATGATGAATTCACCGATTGGTTTATAAATCGGGTGAAAGAATGGCATAATCCAAGTAGGCTCATTCTTGAATTTATTGAGACAGAAAACTATAACAGCGGTGAGAAGTTGTATTCGTTTTTGAATACCGTACGTCAAATAGGTTGTAAAATTGCTGTCGATGATTTTGGCGTTGGATATGCTACTTATAATTCCATTATTTCACTTAAGCCTGATATCATCAAAATAGATGGTGAAATCATCAGAGGGTTAATCAACGGTAAAGACAGTAAAATTATTGTGCAGTCAATTAATTTTATGTCAAAGCTTATAGATTCAAAAATTGTAGCTGAATTTGTTGAAAACAGCACGATACAGGCCATGGTACTATCGGAAAAAATAAGCTACTCCCAGGGCAACCATTTTGCAAAACCGAAGCCATTTGTAGAACTTGAGATTGTCTAAATAACCATGGTTCACGGAAAACACTAATTGAATGTATAAGTTAAGAAATAAAAAATACGAGGTGCGTATAATATGATTAAAGATCAACAATTAATTCTGAATAATGAGAGCTCCGAATCGATCAGAAAAGAATTCGAAGCCTCTGAGCTGCTTCAATCTATGCTGGGCGTTACTCCCATAGGTATCAACCTATGGAATGGGAAAATGATTAATTTTATGTGTAATTCCCATATCTTAAAGGCATTTAATATTGAAAAAGGCGATGAATTCATGGATAAGTTTTTTGAATTTTCTCCTGAATTTCAACCAAACGGTGAACCCTCTGAAAAATTGGCACGGTCACATTTTGATAAAGCCATAAAAGAAGGTAAACACATCTTCCATTGGCTCCACATGACGCCAGATGGAAGCAAACTACCTTCCGAAGTCACATTAATTAAAGTGGGAAATTCAGATAAAGAAGACTACGTAGTCAGCTTCATAAGAGATTTGAGAAGCGATTTTTCTGATAGTAAAGGCAGTGATATATACGATTATTATTTTAAAGATAAGCTTCCAAAAAGCGTCTTAATTGAAAAAATATCAGAATTATCCGATGAAGGCTTTTTTTCTATTGATTTACGGACGGGAAGCGTCCATTATTATGGCACACTATGGTTTAACGAATCTAATGCTAGTGAAATAATTTCACAGGAAAAAATCATTGAAATAGATTTTATTCATAAAGATGATGTGCCAAAATATGTTGAAATGTTTTATAGTTTAAAAGCCGATGAAGTCAGTTTTTGTGATATTCGGATTTTAGTTGCTGAAAACAATTATCGATACCATAGAATATCTTGTAAATTAATTACAGACAGCACAGGAACACCTATTTTTGTTTTTGGTAAGGGCGCTGATATTCATGATCAACGCGCCATTGAAGAACGTTCACAGAAGGATCTTCTTACCGATTGCTATAACAAAATCAGCGCAGAAAACATCATATCCGATAAACTGGTATCAAATAGCAATGCTACCCATGCGTTTTTTATGGTGGACATCGACAACTTCAAAGCCATCAATGATAATCTGGGGCACTATTTTGGCGATGAGGTACTAAGGGAGATTTCAGCAGGTTTAAAAGATGCTTTTAGAGATGTTGATATCGTTGCCAGAATTGGTGGAGATGAATTCATTATTTTTGTTGAAAACTTGTCTGATATGGACATTATAGTCAAAAAAGC
>CAYJGI010000001.1:19931-26957 GCA_964369705.1 uncultured bacterium | reverse complement strand
TTATTCCGGAGAATGTAAGGACTACTCTATCTCCGGTAGCGTCGGCGTTGCCCTATATCCTAGAGATGGTAGTAGTTATAACGAGATCTATCAAAGCGCTGATAAAGCATTGAGCCATGCAAAAATGCAAGGCAAAAACAGATATAAGATCTACTCTTCAGATTTTAATATCGGTACAACAAGAAGCGTTACCAAAATTGAAAATGCAAATAGGATCGCCAGTTCTTTCTTTGATTATGATCTTATAGCCGCTGTTTTTGATATTCTTTACGAAAATAACGGTGATTCCGATGCCATTAATCTGGCATTAAGTTACCTATGCCAAAAATACAATGCCGATAGAAGCTATATTTTTGAGACTTTAGATGATGGTATGACCCTCAATAATACATTCGAATACTGCAAAGAAGGTATCACAAGCGAGATCGAAAACTTGCAAGGGCTCCCATACGAGATATTTGAAGATTTTCTTAATAAAGCTCATAATGATATTATTTATTCCAACAACCTAAGAGAAACGCTAGAACTCGACAGGGCATTTGAGATTATGGACGATCAAGGCATTCTTTCTTTTGTCCATGCTCAAATCAAGAACGACGGTCGATTGACATTCTTTATTGGTCTTGATGATTGCACCAAAACAAGAATTTGGACAGAAAGGGAAATCAATAGCTTACAGTATATCGGAAAACTACTGTCCATCATCTTGCAGGGGACCCATTTAAGGAATGAACTCAGTGAACTGGCAATCAGTAACAAGAACTCTGCTGATATTTTAGATACGACGGACAGTATTGTATATGTATGTGATTTATACACCCATGAATTGTTGTACCTGAATAAATTAGGAAAAAACGCTACAGGAATCAAGTCCGATGAAGAATTAAAGGGTAAAAAGTGCTACAAAACTTTACAAGGTAATGACGAACCTTGTGAGTTTTGTACGAATCATTTATTGTCTGAAGAGGACTATTATGTGTGGTCTTATTATAACCCGAGCTTAGATAAAACCTATTTGTTAAAAGATAAATTGATTAATTATAACGGAAAACTGGCAAGACTCGAAATCGCCACCGATGTATCAAAAATAGTAGAACTAGAAAAAATAATGTCAGATAGATTAACCGATGAGCAGTTTTTGATGAGTTGTGTTGAGACGTTACACTCCGGTAACGAACCTAATCATTCAATATACTCTCTACTGGGAGCAGTTACGAATTATTATGACGCAGAACGAAGTTATATTTTTGAGTTATCAGAATGCGGTAATTATCTAAGCAATACTTTTGAATTCTGCAAAGACGGTAGCGAAACGTATAAAGATAAACTTCAAAACTTGCCGGTAAGTCGAATCGGTGACTTGCTTAGTAAGTGTGAAGCCAATGAATCTTTTATTTGGAATATTAATGATGTTGATGAGACTTTTTATGAACATGAACTCATGAAATTTCAAAATCTTAATGAAATACTCATTGGGACAATCAGATCTGAAGGTAAAAATGTTACCGGTTTTGTTGGCGTAGATAACCCACTGAAGAATCATGACAAAACTTCAATTATAAGAACCGTTGCAAAATTCACGGCGAACTTCCTAGATGAAACAGAACTGATTGCAAAACTCAATAAGCTCAGCTATTACGATACGCTGACAGGGGCAAAGAACAGACACAGCTACACCCTTGCAATTAAAGATGTGGATATTAATATTGATAGCTTAGGTGTCTTATATGTTGATGTTAAAGGATTAAGTGTCATCAATGATACAAAAGGCGCATTCTTTGGTGATAGTATCTTAATAAAATTATCAAAGATTTTATCAGAAATCTTTGGCGATCGAGTATTTCGTGTAGGTGGTGACGAATTTGTCATTATATCTGAGAATGTACCGGAGCTTGAATTTGAAAAAGAAATCAATTTATTAAAAGAAAGACTCAAGGACGAAGACGACTTTAAGACGTCTATCGGATATACATGGAATAAAAACTTAAAAGGCGCAAATCGTGATTTGGGCGAACTTGAGGCAGGGGAAAACTACACGCGCATCCTTAGAGAAAATCTGGAGATGGAAATTGCCAATGGTAAATATGTTGTGTACCTGCAGCCGCAATTCAACTTATTAACGGGAAAAATTGAAAGCGCAGAAGCACTGATTAGACGCATTGGTGCAGGCGGCGTGCTTCAACCACCAAAATCCTTTCTACCGTTTTATGAAAAAGGCGGTATGATTTCCAAGATTGATGAGTTTGTATTTGAGACGGTTTGTAAAACTTTAAAATCATGGAAAGACAACGGGGTTCATGATCTACCAACGGTTTCTGTTAATTGCTCACGAATGACGGCTTCAGAAAAAGGGATCATAGAAAAATTCTCAAAAATATGCGATCAATATGATATTGAACCCAGTAAAATTGTGATAGAAATCACAGAAACAATCAACGGCGTTGATGAAATTACTTTAGCAGGAATTATTAAGTATTTTTCAGATGCAGGATTTATGGTATCCCTTGATGACTTTGGTAGTGGTTACTCCAACTTAAACACATTGGTGGCTTCTGATTTTGATGAACTTAAAATTGATATGAAAATCATTGATGGATTAAGAAACGACAAAAAGTCTCAAGTGTTAGCAAAAATGGCCGTTTTATTATGTGACGGTCTTGAAAACGTAAAATCTGTGGCGGAAGGCGTAGAAACAAAACTCCAACACGATATGCTTTGTGAAATGGGTTGTAATATCGGCCAAGGTTATTACTATGCAAAACCGATGCCAATAGATGTGTTTAAAGAAAGATACCTCTCAAAATAAAAAAATATACAAAATACACAAGCAATCAAAAAAACCCTGTGTCATAACAGACATGGGGTTTTTTAACGCAGTAGCTTAAAAAAGAAAAAACGCAAATTGAACTATAATTATAAATTTATTATATCAATAGTTCTATTAATTATTATAAATCTTCTCTTGATATCATTAACAATAAATGGTATTATATTTAGATAAGTGTATCAATAAAAACAATGGTTTTTTGTATATTACTAATATTAATCTGGAAAAATGTAATAAGAAATGCTGTGAATACGCAATTTAAAAGAACAAAATAATAAACAAAGAAAAATTCAGATCACATCACGATAAAAAATATTATACTTTGGTAACAGTAGTCCATATACGTTCATGTTGCCAAAATAAGGAGCGCGATGAAAAAGATGATTAAAATTTTTATTTCGTTTTTTACTGCTTTTACAATTTTTATTAGTTTTGACCCACTTACGGGCAATTGGGAATTAATAGAACAGAATAATCGATCAATACAAGAGAATATTATGAATCAGTACATAACAAATGAAGAAAAAACATTTGAACTGGAGCAATTCAGATATTCTGTTTTTTCGTGGAAGGACGATGTTTTATTAGAAGAAAATCGCCAATCACTTATTGACACAATACAAAAATATCATATCACTGACTTCTATCAGCATGTAGGTAGTGATGCAGACATTGAAGTTTTGTCTGAATTTTCTGCTTTTCTTTCGGAGCATGGTGTTTCGCTTTATGCGCTTATGGGTGATCCAACTTGGGGATTGTCAGAAAAAGCCGATAGACTGGAAAAAGCCGTTGAAAGAGCCAATAGTATTGCCGGCGTAGCAGGCATTGTCTTTGATGTTGAGCCGGGGCAAATTGATGGTTTTGATGATAACGAAGAAAAAATCATGCAAGAATTTAGTGACAACATGAAATACGCCTACGCACTGGCAAAAGAGAAGAACCTCGATGTTGTTATTTGTGTTCCTGCATGGTGGGATGATCAACCTGTATTAAATGACTTAATTGAAAATGCTTGTGATTCTGTTTGTGTTATGAATTATTTTGTAGACAGAGAATTCAACAAAATTGAAACAGAAGCTCAAATCTCAAAGCAATTCGGAAAAAATATCATTAGTGCGTCAGAACTTCAGCCGGCAGGAATGTATGGCTTAACGGAGAATAATACATATAACGGTCAAGGCATCGATACTGTTCAAAAAATGTGGTTACAGCTTGCGAAAGACTTGTATGAAGAATACGAAATAACAGATGTTGCTTTCTCATACCACAATTATGTCTACTTACAAAAAGAAACAACGAACAATGAATAAGTGTTGTTTAATATGGATTTAATAAAGATAAAGGGGATCTTGATATGAAGCAGGTTTTGCGCAGAGAAGTAAAGTACGAAATCACTTTGCCACAATATTACAATCTATCACACAAACTTGCAAAACTCATGCAAGAAGATAAGCATAATGGAATAAGCGGCTATCAAGTACGCTCACTTTACTTCGACACGTTAAATAGCAACGATTTTTATGAAAAAGAATTTGGTATAGATTTAAGACGAAAAATTCGAATCAGAACCTATAGCCCCGATGGGAAAACGGCACTACTGGAAATGAAACAAAAACAAGGTACGCAACAAAGAAAGCGTTCTTGCCTCATTACTAAAGAAATGGCAGAAGAATGTATTAAAGGGAATTATAGCGCCTTATTGCAACATGAAAGTCAATTTGCCGTAGAGTGTTATGGACTGATGAGCAGACAGTTTTATCGCCCGAAGACCATTGTAGAATATACAAGAAAAGCTTTTGTGGCTAAAGAAAACAATATCAGAATCACTTTTGATCGTAATATCCGTGCTTCTCAAAGCTATTTGCAGATGTTTTCGAATGAAGCACCCTTTAAACCGATTATGCCCCCTGAGGTTGTAATATTAGAAGTTAAATATGACGGTTTTTTGCTCAGTTATATTAAGAACTTAATCAGCGAAGTAAATGCCAGTCCGATTTCTGCTGGAAAATACAGTGCAAGCAGACTTTAGCATACTTAATAGCGAAAATAGACACATAGATCACAAAGGAGTAATTTTATCATGCAAGATTTATTAAATGCTGTTTTTCAGGATGTTGGAATATTATCACTAGAAGAGATTGGTATCAGAAGTGCAGTGGCTACCATACTGGGACTACTGATATATCTATCTTATTACTTAGCTCATACAGGTGCAGTATACAGTAGAAAATTTAATGTTACGCTGCTCACTTTAACGATCCTAACCAGTACGGTTATGATGGTTATCGGTAACAATTTAGCCTTGTCTCTTGGTATGGTTGGTGCACTCTCTATTGTGCGTTTTAGGACTGCCATCAAAGACTCAAGAGATACCGCCTATATTTTTTGGACGATTATTGTAGGTATTTGTTGCGGTGCAGGCGATTTTACCATAGCCGGTGTTGGAAGTGCAATCACATTTGTACTATTGCTTTTAGTAGGTGCCGTTAAAAACGATGATCGTATGCTTCTTATTGTACGATCTAACCGCACAACATCGGTTAAAGTGGATGCTGTGATTTTTGCTATGCTCGGTAAGCATGCAAAACTAAGAGTAAAAAACACAACGGAAGAAAATGTTGAAGTCATTTATGAGATTTCCAGCAGAGCACTAGCAAAAGCTGAGAAAAACAACATGACCATTATTGACAAATTATATGATCTTCAAGGAATCGAGTATTTAAACCTAGTAGTACAAAACGATGATATCGGTAGCTAATCACCATGAATAAGCGATTAACACTGATCATTACGATTGTTGTAGTTTGTGTTTTTTGTATCGCCTTTGCAAGCGTTGCCGAAGCATTAGAGCACGTGGTAGTAGGGAATAACGTGGGAAGGTATTATCAACACTTAGAAGTAGATCCCCATGAAGAAAGCTATGTAGAAGGTGAAATGAATTACAAATTACCCATTGTCTCTATCAATACTTATGGCGCTGAGATCCCCGGCGCTCCCATTGTTGATGACGAAGGCATCAGAATCGACTACACCACTGCCCCTAATGGTGAAACCACCATTGGTGCTGATATTGCCATATATGATACAAATGGAGAGTACAACGTATTGAGCGATTCTCCGGCCATTGAAAGTGATATCAATATCAGAATACGTGGAAATTCTTCTCGTTTTTTTGATAAAAGCAGCTACAAAATCAATTTGATCGATGATGACGGCCTGGAAGAATCCCAAAATATTATGGGGATGGGCGCACACGACGAGTGGGCTCTCTATGGACCCTTCCTTGACAAGACAATGCTGAGGAATTATGTGTTTTTGAATCTTTATGGAGAACTGGACTCCGCCACACCGGAACTTCGCTATTGTGAAGTTTTTTTGAACGGAGATTACCAAGGTCTTTATATCATGATGGAAACCATAGCCGTTGATGAGGATAGACTAGACTTAACTTCTTACAGAACCAGTAGTGACGTGACCAGTTATATCATAGCAGTTGAAGAGATAGATACACTGATGAGTATCAATAATCTAAGCAAGTATACCAATAAGATTGACAATATAACTACTGTGAATATTGTATATCCCGGTGCAACTAATTTAACACAAGATTTTGAAGATTATATTACACAGGATTTTAATCAATTTGAAAAAGCACTTTATTCTTATGATTTTAATGATCTAGATAGGGGATATAGAGCTTATATTGATGTAGATTCCTTTGTGGATTTTTATATTTACAATGAATTTTTGGTCATTAACGACTTTTTGTCACGTTCGACTTTTCTGTATAAAGACTTAGGAGGCAAAATCACTATGGGGCCTGCTTGGGACTTTAATAATGCTGCAGATCTTTATATCAAAGAAGTAACTGGCGGCGATGGAACGGGATTTTTGTACACGCAAGGTATTTGGTTTGATATGTTGTTAAAAGACGAATACTTTGTGGAAAAAGTCATCGAAAGATATAAAGAACTCCGCGAAAACGGTATTTTGAACGAAGCGTATATACTAAAGATGCTGGATGATACATCCATGTTTTTAGAAGATGAAATAGATCGTAACTATGAAGTCTGGGGATACTCATTTGATGTAGATCAAATGAAAAACGATTATATACTAAGGCCAATTGAACGAAATCCTGAAAATTACGAGGAAGCAATGAGTGATTTAAAAGACTTTATCATTGCAAGAGGCAATTG
>CAYJGI010000001.1:12898-19921 GCA_964369705.1 uncultured bacterium | reverse complement strand
CCTCTATCATTAACAGTGAGGTTGAAATAATTGAAAAAATTCGCCATAGTAGTTGGGATGATACTACTGCTATTATTAGCTTTAAGATACTTTATAGTCTATGAGTATTTTTATATCGACTTTCGCCCCAATGCCGATATAAAAGCCCATTTTACTGTAAACCAATCAAAAATATATGACAACACATCGGAAGAAAGTGTTGAAATCTTAATCAAAGGGGTTACCCTTGACAGTGTATTGCCCGGTTATTACAGCACAGATTATGCACCATCATTGGAAATTTATCAAAACTGGTTGCGCCAAATTAGTGAAATGGGTGCCAATACCGTTACGGTAAATAGTATTATGGATTCGGAGTTTTATGAAGCCATTAAGGCCCATAACGAAGCTGACAACGACCTTCTTTACTTGATTCAAGGGATCAGTTTTAATGAATATGATACCAATAACGCTGAAGATTATTATAGCGCATACCAGGAATTGATTAACGATTCATATAGAGCCGTTGATGTGATTCATGGCGCTGATTTTTTTGCCATTGGCCGAATGGAAAGCGGTGGTATCTATAATCATGATGTGTCCAACTGGACCATCGGATATATCATTGGTAATACATGGGTACCCACAACGGTGGCTTATACTGACAATAATATAGACTTGCCAACATCGTATGAAGGGACGTATTTCTCTACGTCAGAAGAAGCAACTCGTACTGAAGTATTGATTGCAGATATCTTAGATAAAGTGTTGGCCTACGAAACAAACAAGTATAAAACACAAAGACTCATGACATTCAACAATAGTTATACCACGGATCCCATTGAATATAGTGATACCGCACAATACCAACTGGATAAATTTGTTCAAATGAATATTGATCATATTGTTGCCAGCGACAAAGTAGAATCAGGATTGTTTGCCGGATATGCTATGAAAACGGGAATGGACGATTTTGTTAATACTTTAAGTGAAGCCGATGCTTCGGAGTATGCTGATTTATTAACACAAGTGAATACCGCAAGTATTTACGGTGGGTATGTCCATTTTTTAAATCTATTACATGACTTGCCTGTTGTAATTACAAATCATACCGAAAGTACTGCAAGAGGTGTAGACACTACCTACATCGATGACGACAGATTAACTGAGAAAGAGCAGGGAGATATACTGGTTGATAGCTATAACAGCTTTATGAATGATGGTTGTCAAGGTGTCGTCCTAACCGATTGGCAAGACAATTGGTCTCGCTCAACATGGAATACTTCCTATGCAGTGAATAGTACAAGGGAACAATTTTGGTATAATGCTCAATCAAAAAGTCAATCCAATGGCGTTTTGGGATTTAGCACGAACGACGGTGATGTTTGTTATGTCGATGGTGAGATATCGGAGTGGACCAGTAAAGATATTATTCTCAACACCGATGATTATAATTTAAGCGTAAGGTATGACGAAGGTTATATGTACTTTATGGTAAGTGGTGAAAAAGTAGACGAATACCCTCTAACCATTCCAATAGATGTTACACCAAAACCGGTAGTTATACCATTGATGGCGAAACACCGATCAAAACCTCACATCAAAGTGATTTTGTGATTCAAATCGACGGACGATTAAATAGCAATGTACTTGTGCAAGAGCGTTACGACTCCACGAGAGTGAATTATGAAGAGTTTATATCTGATACCAACCCTTTTGCGGAAGACTTGCCCGATAAGTATACAGATGAATTTGTGCCTATCCGAATGGTGGCCAATAAAATCATCGACCCCACTTTGGATCTTTCTGAATTAGCAAAAGGATACTCCATACTAGGCACGGTTGACACCGGTGCACTGGAGTATGGAAATGCAAATCCAAAGAGTCCACAATACAACTCCCTAGCCGATTTTTGCTTTGGTACCAATGCAGTGGAAATCCGCATCCCATGGCAAATGTTGAATTTTTCAGACCCTTCCAGAGTTATGGTTCATAATGACTATTACCCCTTATATGGCGTACAAGACCTTAATATAGATGGAATTTATATGGGTCTGTCGGTGGGCACCGTGGATAGTCGTATCGAAATGGTTTATTATGCACTTAGCGGTTGGGGGGATTCGATTTCCTATACAGAACGATTAAAACAATCTTATTATATCCTTCAAGATGCATGGGTAAAGGAGTGAAGAGATGAATATCGAAATAATGGTGATATCCTATGCTTTAATTTGCTTTGCACTTCTTTTTGCTACGATTGTACTGATCCCTGCAAGGTTTTTTCATGACAAAAGGCTTGATAAAAACATACAAAAATATGAAAATCATATTTTTAATGTACTGAATACAAAATTTAATGATGAAGAAACCATGGAATTCTATCTTAAAGAAAAGCTAAAGCTGCACAAGCTTTCTGATTATCGTTTGTTAATGGCTTTTTTGTTTGCTTACAAAGACTTCCAAGAAACACAAAGCAAGGAAGACATCGCACTACTGCAGCGAAGCTTTCAGCCGACCTTTGCAAAACTATGTAGTAAATACGGGAAAGAAAATACCCTTATTAAGACGTATTTTATATATGCCATCGGTGTGATATTTAACAATGTCAAACAAATAGATCCGAAAATACAAGAGTTTTTAATTGTATCAATGAGAACCAATTCTATTTATTGTCGTCAAAACGCACTATCCACTGTTTGTAAATTAGGAGATGCTGTATACGTTGCCAGGGTGCTGAATATTGTCAATCGTAACTTCAATGAATACAGCCCAAAACTAATAGGAGACTCCTTAGTTGAAACCGCATGTGATGTAAAAGAACTTGCCAATGAATTATTGCAAAACTTTGATAGTTATAAGATTTATCTAAAACTTGCTGTTTTGAATTTTATTCGCTTTACACAAAATGGCTTTGATGACTTTATGCTGGATATATTAACCGATGAGAATCAACATTTTGAATTAAAAATAATAGCCATAAGGTATTTTGCAAGGAACAAAGATGATCGAGCTTATGAAGTCTTAATAAACCACTTACAAGACACTTCCGATGATGCACGAATGGATATCAAAGCAATCTGTGCCAGTGCACTCGCCAATTACCCCGGCAAACAAACATTTGAAATATTAAAAAAAGCACTCAATCATTACGATTGGTACGTAAGGCTTAACGCATCGATCAGCTTAGAGATTCTTGGATTTGATTATCATCAAATGGTGGATGTATTATCCGGTAAAGATCGATATGCAAGAGAAATCATTAATTATAGACTGGAAAGACAGAAAAAAATGAAAATAGCATCCATTTAATAATGGAGTATACATGCTTTTGGCCTAAAGAAAGGAATAACCTTTATGTTAACACAGGAAGTCATCAATTTTATAAAACCCATCATTGAGGTTATTAATGCTTTTTTTGTGGTTTATTTAATTGGATACTCTACCATTTTGTTTGCTGCGTGTGTATTTGGGAGTATCAATTTGTTTGATAGATTCAGAATGCGAAAACTGGAAAACAAATTACCCAATGAGCATTTTATGCCTGTATCTCTTATTGTGCCATCTTATAATGAAGAATTAGCCATACTAGGCACCATCTATTCTCTATTAAACTTAGATTACAATTCATATGAGATCATTGTGGTTAATGATGGATCTAAAGACAATACGATTCAAGTTTTGGCTAAAGAGTTTGGCCTAGTTAAAATCAACAGCCCCATCAGGATGCAGTTACCTTGTAATCCTGCCATAGCCACTTATGAAGCGATAGTCAATGGAAGATCTTTAATCGTCATTGACAAAGAGAACGGTGGGAAGGCAGATGCACTTAATCTTGGAATTAATATGGCAAAGTACCCTTATTTTGTAACCGTTGATGCCGACACCATGCTAGATGAAATGGCCCTTAAAAATATCATGATGCCTGCCATAGAAGATGATAGTGTCATTGCCGTTGGTGGTGTTGTCCGCCCATCCAATAGCCTCAAAATCGTAAAAGGAAAAATCGTAAAGCCAAGTATGCCAAAAAACTTTATTGCCTGTATGCAGGCTTTTGAGTATGACAGATCTTTTTTATCATCCCGTCTATTGTTTGACAAAATCAATGCCACACTGATTATTTCCGGAGCATTTGGACTGTATAGAAAAAAAGAAGTCATTGCCGTTGGCGGATTTCGCCGAAATACCATTGGAGAAGATATGGAGCTGGTGGTTAAGCTACATTCTTACTGTAAGACCAATAGCGTGCCGTATCGCACCTGTTATGCACCGGAAGCGGTATGTTGGACGCAAGTACCTGAAAAGATTAAAGACTATGTGAAGCAAAGACGAAGATGGCATATTGGGCTTTTTCAGTCTTTGCAAGCGTACTTTTGGCTGATGCTGAGAGAATCGGTAGGTGTGCCTTTGAGAATATCTTATGCATACTATTTTATATACGAGTTTTTATCGCCTATTATTGAGGTTGTAGGTGTTGCTGCCATGGTGTTTGCTACTTTAATTGGATTGGTTAATGTTCAGTTTATGATACTACTTTTTGCTGTGTATATATTCTTTGGATGGATGTTGACGCTTTCTGCTTTTTTTACCCGCATACACACATCCAATGTAGGGATTACCAAAAGTGATGCACTGAAGGCATTTACTTTTTGTTTATTTGAAAACACATTCTTAAGATTTATTTTATTATTTGCAAGACTGACCGCTTTTGTCAATTACAAGAAGAATAGATTTAATTGGAATAAAGTTGAGCGCCACAAAGTGAAATTTATTAAATAAAACATATGCTATGTTTAGTTGTTTGGCGATACAATAGAAGTACTGCCTATGGGTATTCTCAAGCTAAATATGGGGAGGAATTATGAAACAAAAAAATGCAAATCGTACCAAAAAAATTGTGCTGCTACTTTTTTCTTTTTTATTGCTACTTTTTATTGTGCCTAACACACTGGCACAATCTACAAAGACAGAAGAATTATATGTCATCGGCCATGAAAACAGTTTTCCTTTAGAATCAAAAAGCGATGGTGAATGGATTGGTATGATGCCACAACTATTTACCACACTAAGCAAAATGACAGATTACGATTTTGTTTATATTGACGGCGATGGAGATGAAAGAATCAATTATATAGCCAATAATCAAGTAGAAATCATCAGCTTAGTTCGAGAAGATGAAGCAGAAGAATTTGTGAATGAATATTCTATTGTGCTAAGTGACGAGATTTTTCAATATGAAGGACAATCTTATTATATTGGTTTTACAGAGATTGCATCACAGACAGTGATCAATGATCTGAACGCTGCCATTAACGAAATCAGTACCTTTGAATATATCGAAAAAGCACTGAATACGGCCAACTTACATTCTAAAAGCAACTACGACTATATTATAAAAATGATTATTGAAGTGACTATTGTGATCCTCTTGATCGTGATTATCGTACTAGCGATTCTCTATAAGAGAAGGGGAAGATATAAGTATAGACGCAGTGGATTTGATGCTGTGGAGAATCTTAAGACCTTTGAATTCAAACTCAAATCACTGGTGGGTATCAATCTTCAATCTCTTTACTATGTTGCATTGTATAAATTAGATTTAAACATGATAAAACTATACTTTGGTATTGAAGACAGTGAAAAATGTATGGAAATTGTCTATCAACAATTAAAAGAATATTTTAAAAAAGATCGCTTTATATTACGAGAGTCGGAAAACGGGTTTTTGATCATATTTAATGCGACCAATGATACAGAAGTAAACGAATTGCTCAGCGGTAGTAGTGATATAATCAATAAAGCGATTTCAATGGACTACTCCTCTGTCAATGTGGGCTTAATTGCAGGTGCTTGCCCGGCAAGTTTATTTGAAAACCATTTTGACGATGCCATGGGTGCATTCAAAGTAGCCGTTGGAGATGCAAAACAAAAAGAAAAATCCAAAATCATCTGTGATGAAGAAATGATAAAAACATACATCGGTAAAATTCATTTGAACAAACAACTTGTAAATCAAAAGAATTTCTCTGATTTTGTTGTTCATTTTATGCCGGTAGTAAGTATGAAAAACAAAAAAATCAAAGGCGCAAATGCCCTTGTAAGATGGGATAATAAAGAAAACGGTCTCTTACAACCCAATGAGTTTTTAAATTTCTTTGACTCAACGGGTAAAATCATGCAGTTAAACTATTGGGTTTTTAGAAATGTTTGCCAATGGATATCTGTTCAAAATCAAGAGAAGTTAAAGAACAAAACCATAAGCCTAAAAATGTCACTAGCCAACTTTCAAGACAGAGATTTCAAAAAAATAGTTTTAACCACCATGCAGCAATACCGATTCCAACGTAATATTCTTGCTTTAGAGGTTGACTCCAGTGTTGCCATCAGTAGGGACGAAATTGTGGTTGATAATTTACAATTGGTTCAGCAACTGGGTGTAAATATCATACTGGGTAATTATGGCGGAGAAAACACAACACTGGCAACGTTTAAAGAATACAATGACAAAATTCTTAAACTGGCACCGGATTTTACAAAGAACATGGTTGATGAGGGCAACATCACAATACTCAAAAGCATTGTTCAGATTGGCCACGCCATAGGAATGAAAATCATGTGTGACATGGTCCAAACGATAGAGCAAGCGCACCTTTATGAGCAATTACATGTAGATTATCTCTCTGGATTTTACTTTTATTACCCAATGCCCTTAGATGAGTTTTCTAAGCTACTGGATTAAGAAAAGTAAGATAAAGTTATAAAAGCAATCATGCATTCATTAAAACAAGGGAACTATTTCCCTTGTTTTTTTGTTTATGAGAAGTTTGATTTTATGGTATAATGTTTTGTGGAAGGTGATTTTATGGCAGAATATTTAATTGAAGAATTCAAAGTCTATTTGAGGGCAGAGAAGGGGCTCAGCGCCTCGTCAATCCTCTCATACGAAAGAGATATCAAAAAATTCTTCGCCTATTGGAAAGAAGCAACCCCCCAACACGAGATCCATGACTTTACGAAGAATGAGCTAACGGCATACATCATATACTT
>CAYJGI010000001.1:3198-12888 GCA_964369705.1 uncultured bacterium | reverse complement strand
TAAGGCGCAATATCAGTAGCCTTAAGGCTTTTTTTAAATTCTTACGATTAGAAGATTATATTGATAAAAACCCAACCCTTCCCCTGGAAAGCCCAAAAAAAGAAAAGAAACTGCCTACTTTTTTAACGGAAGAAGAGATGGAACGCCTACTCTTAGCGCCGGATACGAAGACGGCAGGTGGTTTTAGAGATCGAGCCATGCTGGAGCTTTTTTATGCTACTGGCCTTAGAGTCAGTGAACTTGTATCCCTTAATATTACAGACATCAATTTAGACATTGGTTTTATTAAAGTCATAGGCAAAGGAAACAAAGAGCGAATTATACCAATGAATGATATTGCAAAATCCTTTCTAAAAGACTACATGATTCTATACTGGCCTAAGATGGTAAGCCCTGTGGCCTATGAGAGACCACTGTTTGTAGGCAATAAAGGAACAAGGCTCACGAGGCAAGGTTTTTTTGGAATTTTAAAGAACTATGGCAAAAAAATAGGCCTACAAAAAGAAATCAGTCCTCACACACTACGCCATACCTTTGCGACTCACCTCATAGAAAACGATGCAGACTTAAGGAGTGTGCAAGAAATGCTGGGTCATGCCAATATTACAACGACAGAAATCTACACCCATGTGAGTAGAAGTTACGTAAAACGCATATACGACGAAACTCATCCAAGAGCAAAAAAATAAAAGGGAGAATGAACCATGATGGATCAAATAAAAGATGCGGTAGAAGCCATACGCAAGATTACAGATCAAAAACCCAAACTATTACTGGTACTGGGATCTGGACTTGCAGACTTTGGAGAAGAAATCAAAGATAGTATCAAAATCCCATACAAAAACATTCCTCATTTTGTAACGACGACTGCCCACGGCCATCCCGGTAATCTCATCTTTGGTAAAGTGGGAGAAGTGGACGTGCTTTGCATGCAGGGGAGATTTCATGCCTATGAAGGCTACGACTTATCCCATGTAGTTTTTCCTATCCGCGTTGCGAGGGCATTAGGCGCTGACATAATCTTCTTAACGAATGCCGCCGGCGGAATCAATCCCCAATATAAAGTGGGCGATTTTATGATCATAGAAGATCACATCAAACTATCTTCATTAAGCCCCTTAACCGGTAGAGAAATCACACAACTGGGGCCAAGATTTGTGAATATGACCGGGGCATATGATGAAGCCCTGAGAAAACATATGACAGAAGCAGCAACAAAGTGCAACATCAAACTACAGCAAGGTGTCTACGCATACATGGCAGGTCCTCAATTCGAAACGCCGGCAGAGATTAAGGCGCTATCGCTCCTTGGTGCCGATGCCGTGGGGATGAGTACGGTTTTTGAATGTATTGTGGCAAGATCCTTAGAGATGAAAGTCCTTGGAATCTCCTGTATCACCAATGCTGCCGCTAAAGAAGGTGTCGATGTAACGGCAGAAGAAGTCAACGAAACCACCCATCGAGTAAAACCGATTTTTAATACCCTTATGACAGAAATCATAGCAACCTTACCACTCTAGTAAAAAACCTTTTTTTGATGCCACTATTGATATAAGACTTACTTCGTTGCCGGTAAAAAAAAGCACGCCCTAAGTAAAAACTGAGAGCGCGATATTGTACCCAGCTTCAAGCTGTTGGTCTAATTGCTTGCATCATTGCATAATCTTAAACAAAAACCAAGGAGATGACCCATGAAACAATTCTTACGTGCTATATCAATATTATGTATAATGCTTATTTGTTTGATCTCATTGACTCCAACGGCGATCTACGCTGAAGAAGCCATGGAGATGAATGCAGCGGGGGCCATTCTCATAGAGCAATCAACGGGCGAAATCTTATTTGAAAAAAACGCAGACGAACCTTTAGCCATTGCCAGTATTACGAAGGTTATGACCAGCCTTTTGCTTGTAGAAGCAGTAGAACGGGGAGAAATTAGTCTTTCTGATACCACTACGGTGAGTGAAACGGCCATGGGCATGGGTGGTACCAGTATGTTTTTGAATCGCAAAGAGACGGTGACTTTTGAAGATTTACTTAAAGGAATGCGGATTGCCAGTGGTAATGATGCCGCCTACGTCGTAGGTGAGCATTTAGGTGGCAGTATGGATGGATTTCTTACAATGATGAATGATCGAGCAACGCAACTGGGCATGACGAACACCACCTTCAAGAATCCCCACGGATTGCCTGATAGTGAGCACCTATCCAGTGCCAAAGATGTGGCAATCATGTCCCGGGAATTAATGAAATATGAAGACATCATCGTCCCGATTACCACGGTGATCTGGGAAGATTATATCCATAATGATGGTAGAGAAACCCTCCTTGCCAATACGAACAAAGATTTTATTAATGGTTACGAAGGTGCCATCGGACTCAAGACAGGTTACACCAGTGATGCCGGTTTTTGCCTTTCTTCTGTTGCCAGAAGGGATGGAATGACCCTCATTGCTGTAGTACTAAATTGTCCTGACAAAGATACTCGAATGGATGATATTACAACCATGTTTGATTACGGTTTTGGTGCTTATAGCGTCAAAAATGTCGTAGAAGAAAAAGAACTGGTACATACGAATCAGGCCATTACAGGCGGTACGATTCAAGAGATTGGTGTATTAACAAAAACAAGCCTCACCACGCTGACGGCAAAGAATGAGAACAAAGAATACACGCAGAAAGTCCACTTACCAAAAACGCTCAGAGCGCCGATCTTAGAAGGCGATACGGTAGGTTATATGGAAGTCTATGATGGTGATAAGCTCATTGGCGAAATTGACTTAGTGTCCGATACCACCGTAGAGAAGGCGACTTTTTTTGAGATTTTTGCTATGCTATTTCAAAACTTGTTTTCTGTTCTAAGGACGTCGGTTTAAAAGGAATGTAAGAATCTTGAATGGCGAAACAATCATTATGAAGGCAAAAGACAGTAAAATGTTTTTTGCCTTTTTTTCTTTCCTTTTATCGCGCCCCTTTTTTATTGTAAAGACGGTGAAAACAGCGTATAATAAAGGCAAGAACATGATAGGTAAGGTCTATATGAATTTAACAAAAAGAAAATTTCAATGGAATCCTTCTCGGGTGATTTTGGGAAGTTTTATTCTTCTTATTCTCATCGGCGGCTTACTCCTTAACTTGCCCTTTGCCACTGTAAGCGGTAAAAGCGCCGGACTATTAACGTCATTTTTTACTTCTGTGAGTGCCGTCTGTGTTACGGGACTTGTGGTTGTTGATACAGGGACCTTCTGGTCACCTGTGGGACAAGGAATCATCCTTCTTTTGATTCAATTAGGTGGCCTTGGTTTTGTGACTTTAGTGACCGGTTTTTTTGCAATGATCGGAAGACGACTTACTTTAAGAGATCGCCTTATCGCGCAAGAATCTGTGGGTAACGATGGTATAAAAGGGTTACTTAGCCTGACAAAGAAAGTAGTCGCCATTACACTGCTTATAGAACTCATAGGCGCTGTGTTACTATCTTTTCGATTGATTCCTGACTATGGTTTTGCTAAGGGCACTCTTTTTAGTATTTTTCATTCCGTTTCTGCTTTTTGTAATGCAGGATTTGATCTCTTTGGTCAAAGTGCTTCTCTAATGAATTATAGTGGAGATCTCTATATGAATATCATCATCATGTCACTGATCATCATTGGCGGCATTGGCTTTGTGGTGATATTTGATATCTTTAAGAAAAAGCATTTTAAAAAACTCTCGATGCATAGTAAGCTTGTTTTGCGTTTTACTTTGTTTTTGATTGTTGTACCGGCTATATTGTTCTTCTTGTTAGAATCTGGTAACACTGCCACTATGGGCGATTTGTCTATGGGGGAGAAGGGACTTACGTCGTTTTTTCAATCGGTGACGTGCCGTACTGCTGGATTTAATACATTACCCATTGGAGAACTAACGAAGGGTAGTCAGCTACTTAGCATTTTGCTCATGTTTATCGGCGGATCTCCGGGGTCTATCGCAGGTGGAATAAAGACGATTACTTTTTTGATTGTTATTTTATACATCATTCAAGTTTTTACCGGGCGATCACAGCTTGTAATCTACAAAAAATCCATATCAAGACAAACCATCGAAAGAGCGACGATTATTTGTATCTTAGGATTTTTTATGATTTTTGTTTTTTCTTTTATGATTACGACCATCGAAGGAGAGATTTCTTTTATAGAAGTGCTTTTTGAAGTGGTGAGTGCCTTCGGCACCGTAGGGCTTAGTACCGGCATTACAGGGAGCTTAAGCGCCATGAGTCAAGTGCTCCTAATGATGACTATGTTTATGGGTAGAGTAGGAATCTTTACTATTGGAGTTGGCTTACTTAATAAAACACAAAAAACAGATGTGATTCAATACGTCGATGAAAAAATCATGGTAGGGTAGGTGAAAGTATGAAACAATTTGTCGTAATGGGATCGGGACGCTTTGGCTCCACATTAGCAAAAAACTTATGCAAACTAGGCAATGAAGTCCTTGTGATTGATATCGATGAACATCGAGTAAGACTGATTAGCGATGAAGTAACACAAGCGGTTGTCGCCGATGTGACCGATGTGGAAGTCTTTAGTGCTTTAGGGCTTGCCCACTTTGATGTTGCAGTTATTTCTATGGGAAGAGATTTAGAATCTTCTATATTGGCCACTCTTCATTGTAAAGAAAGCGGAATTCCGCAAATTATTGTCAAAGCCAGTAATCACACCCACGAAAAAGTGCTCTCAAAAATCGGTGCAGACAAAGTCATCTTACCGGAGCAAGAAATGGGCAAAAGAATGGCATACAATCTAAGCACCAGTAATGTATTGGAGTATTTTGAGCTTAGTCGAGATATTAGTATCGCAGAGGTGGACGTGCCGGAGAGCTGGTATGATCAGACCATATTACAAGTAGACACCAGAGGTCGTTTTGGGCTTAATATCATCGGTATCAAAAAAAACAATGCCATGAATGGCAATCCACGACCAAATGATGTGTTAAAAAAAGGCGATGTTTTGGTTGTTGTTGGTACACCACAAAATATTAATAATTTGGAGTCGGTGAAATAATGCGTTTTTTTATTGAAAGCAAGAATAATAAGGATTTCAAAAAACTCAAAAGCTTAAAAGAACGTAAATATAGAGAAGCCCATGGCCTCTTTCTATTAGAAGGGGAAAAACTGGTCAAAGAAGCTTACGATCATGGGTATGAAATTGATTCTCTTATTATGGCGGTATCTTTTGATGATGACGATTTTTTGCTTGATGAATCCATCCATCGCTACTACGTGAAAGAAGATTTTCTAAAAGAGATTTCCGATCTGTCTTCACCGCCCAGTGTCATAGCCTCTGTTAAATTCATACAAACAAAAGAAGATGCTTTCGATTTTTCTCGGGGAGGACTCATCGTAGATGGTATACAAGATCCCGGTAATTTAGGAACCATCATTCGTATCCTTGATGCTTATCATTACGATACGCTTTATCTTACAAAGGGAACTGTGGATTTTTATCACCCGAAAGTGGTGCGAAGTACCATGGGGAGTTTTTTGAGAGTAAAACCACGACTTCTCGATGATGATGTGCTACAAAGAATCAAAAACCATAAAAAAGGACCCCTCCTTGCAACGTCACTCTCCGGTAGCACCCCCATAGAGAAGATGGATTTGGAAAAAAGTTTTGTCATTGTGGGGAGCGAGGGCAGGGGCGTAAGCCAAAAACTCCTTGATGCCTCGGATACTGCCATTAAGATTCCAATGCCAGGCCATGCAGAGAGCCTCAATGTGGCCGTTGCCACAGGGATTATTCTTTACGAAAAAAATCGACAAGAGAATGCCGATGAATAAAAAGAAGACATTTGTGTAAAAATACGGTTATTATCTTGCATTTGGTCTATATACATGTTATATTTAATAAGATATAACTAAAGTTTATCTATATAAATGCAGTGACAAAGCTCAGTACGTGTTCCTTCCTTTCAGAGAGCTTGGACCTTTGGCTGTGAGTCCAGGCAGCAGAATACACCGAATTTCCCTTTGTAGCAGTGGATTGAATTAGCCCAGGTGGCTTTAGTAGATTACACCGGATGGCGCCGTTATCGCTATTGAGCATGACTTTTTGTCATGGAATTAAGGTGGTACCGCGATGACTCCCGCCCTTATTATATAAGGGTAGGGAGTTTTTATTTTGATATTTGGAGGATGAATGATGAAAGATCAATTAAAAGAATTACAAGAAATCGCTTTAAGTGAATCGGTGAACCTCGAGAACTTAGATGATTTAGAAAAATTTCGAGTCAAGTATTTTGGAAAAAAAGGACTTCTTACAAATCTCTCAAAAGGACTTAGAGATGTAGCGCCGGAAGATCGACCTCTCATGGGAAAACTCATGAACGAAACAAGAGATGCCATTGAAGGCGCATTACAAGTAAAAGAAGATGCCTTTAAAAAAGCAATGGCCATGGAGAATCTCATAAAAGAAAAAATAGACGTCACGCTACCGGGCAAAAGACCGGAGAAGGGGTCTATCCATCCATTGATTCAAATTATTAACGAGCTCAAAGCGATTTTTATCGGATTAGGTTACGAATCGGTAGATGGTCCCGAAATCGAGCTTGCTTATTATAACTTCGATGCTTTAAATACGCCGGAGAATCATCCTGCCCGTGATATGAAAGATACTTTTTATATCACCGAAGACATTGTACTCAGAACCCAAACAAGCCCTATGCAGGTGCGCCTCATGGAAAACCGTCAGCCGCCCCTTAAAGTCATTGCGCCGGGCAGGGTTTTTAGAAGTGATGCTGTAGATGCCACCCACAGTCCACTTTTTCACCAGATGGAAGGTCTATGTATCGGTGAAAACATCTCTTTCGGAGATCTTAAAGGGACTCTAACCACTTTTTGTAAAGAACTCTACGGTGAAGATCGGGAAGTACGTTTTCGCCCTCATAATTTTCCTTTCACGGAGCCCAGTGCTGAAGTAGACGTCAGCTGTATTGCCTGCGATGGTGTAGGCTGTCGTATCTGTAGTCACACGGGATGGATTGAGGTATTAGGTGCCGGAATGGTTCATCCTAATGTACTCAAGATGGCGGGATATGATCCTGATAAAGTCGGTGGTTTTGCTTTTGGTGTTGGACTTGAGCGCATTTGCATGCTGAAATACGGAATTAGTGATATTCGAAATTTTTATGAAAATGATGTGAGATTTTTATCTCAATTCAGATAGGGGGAAGAAGATTAATGTTAGTTCCTTTAAAATGGTTAAGACAATACGTAGATATTACGACGAATACAGAGGATTTATTAGAAAGCCTCACAATGTCAGGTACGAAGGTAGAAGCTTTTTTTGCTTACGGTACCACCTTGCAAGGGGTTTTTGCCGGTAAAATTTTATCTATTGAAAAACACCCAAACGCAGATAAGTTGGTGGTCTTACAAGTAGACTTAGGTGATTCTGTCAGCCAAATCGTAACAGGGGCAACCAATTGTTTTGTAGGTGCCATGGTTCCTGTGGTAACACCGGGCCATAAACTCCCTAATGGCGTAAAGATCAAAGAAAGCGAACTCCGTGGTATCAAGAGTCAAGGAATGCTTTGTTCAGCGGAAGAACTGGGCCTTAGTATTAAGGAATTTGCTAAAGATATGCAAGATGGCATTATTATTCTACCGGAAGAAGTGGCCATCGGTGCCGACATCAATGAAGTGCTTTCCATTGGAGATGAAGTCATCGAACTGGAACTCACCAGCAATCGCCCCGATTGCCTAAGCATGATTGGAATCGCAAGGGAAGTGGCGGCCATCACCGGGAAAACTGTCAAAATCCCAGAGAATTCTCCTCAAAAGGCAATAAAACTGCAAGAATCTTATTTAAGTGTTACCGTAGAAGATGAAAAACTATGCCCAAGATATATGGCGACACTAGTGAAAGACATCACTATTAAACCAAGCCCTATATGGATGCAAAATGCCCTTCGTCTTGCAGGAATGAGACCAATTAATAATATTGTAGATATAACGAATTATGTCATGTTAGAATACGGTCAACCGCTTCATGCCTTTGATTATGATACATTAAAAGATGGTAAGATCATCGTTCGTAATGGTAAAAAAGGCGAAAAACTCACCACTTTAGATGGTGTAGAGCGTGACATCACACCGGATATGCTCGTCATTGCCGATAGCGAAAAACCGGTGGCCTTAGCCGGTGTCATGGGAGGACTGGATTCTGAAATTACAGCCAATACAAAATACATGCTCCTTGAGAGTGCGAATTTTAACAGCGATTCTATCCGCAGCACAGCAAAAAAACTAAATCTTCGCAGTGAAGCCAGCATGCGATTCGAAAAAGGCGTCGACGACCATTTATCCCATGTGGTTGCAGATCGAGTGCTTGCCCTCATAGAAGAACTTGAAATCGGTACCGTCGTCGATGAGCGTGTCGATGTGTATAGAGTGCCCTCTAAGCCGTATACCATGACGGTGAGCTTAGATCGCATTAATAAAATATTAGGCATTCGCATCACGAAGAGGGAAGTTGAAAAGCTTCTTACCTCCGTAGGCATTGCCGTATTATCCCTTGATCCCATCACCCTTGAGATTCCAACCTACCGCAAAGATATACGCCTTGAGTGTGACATCTTAGAGGAAGTTATTCGTCTTTATGGTTTTGATAAGGTGGAGAGCACCATGCCAAAGGACGTTGGTACAATGGGTAAAGACAGCATTCCACAGGCTTTTGACCAATCGACCAGAGAGATTCTTTCGGGATTTGGCTTGCATGAGATCCAGACTTACTCTTTTCTCGGTCTGAAGCTTTACGACAAAGCCACCATTCCAGAAGGCGATAGAATGCGCAATATGGTTAAGATTATGAACCCATTGGGTGAAGAGTATGCATACATGAGAACCACTTTAGCACCCCAAATGCTCCAAACCATTGGTTATAATCTCAATAGAGGAAACAAAGATCTCAAGCTCTTTGAAATCAATCGTATTTATATTAAAGATGCCATACAGAGTGCCACGAAGCTACCAAGAGAAATCAACATTCTTTGTATGGGAATCACAGAATCTGCTGGCGATTTCTTTACTCTTAAAGGCTATTTAGAAGAATATTTAGAGCAAAACGGCCTGTTTGATTATGCTTTTCATGCCGATAGCGATAATACGATGCTGAACCCCGTAAGAGCCGCCAAAATCATTGTAGGCGGTGCTACCGTTGGTGTTATGGGTGAAGTTAGCAAAGAAGTAACCGACAATTTTGACATTGACGAAAAAGTATGCGTATTGGAAATCAACTTAGATGCCATTCGCTCCCTGCATGATGCTTTATACAAAATCGTACCTCTTCCAAAATTCCAGGCGGCTCTAAGAGATATTGCCATCTTAGTGGAGGATCATATCACCAATCAACAAATCACCGAAGTGATTCAAAAGAATGGTGGAAAGCTCCTTGAAAGCATCAAGCTCTTTGACGTGTACAAAAACGAAAAAATGGGCACGCAAAAATCCATGGCCTACGCCCTCACCCTTCGCCATAAAGAAAGAACCTTAGAAGAAGGCGAAATCAACAAAACCGTGGATAAGATTGTAAGAGCACTAGAAACAGAATGCGGAGCTTCTTTAAGACAATAAAAAAAATAGGGCTTACCATTGTAAGCCCTTTACCCTAAAAATAAGCATAAAAAAAAACACCCATAAGAAGGGTGTTA
>CAYJGI010000001.1:0-3188 GCA_964369705.1 uncultured bacterium | reverse complement strand
TCGAACCCTCGCGACCGGCTGGGAAGGCCGGGGCTCTACCACTGAGCTACACCCGCACAAACGCCTTCTAAAAAGGGTCCAAAAAAAAATAAGATGGTGGGCAGAGTTGGATTTGAACCAACGTAGGCATCGCCAGCGGATTTACAGTCCGCCCCCTTTAGCCACTCGGGCATCTACCCATTTTTAAGACAATGCTTATTATACTGGGTATCGTTGTATTTGTCAACAAAAACCACCCTTTTTTCTTTTTTATAGACTTTAATGAAAAAATCTACTATACTTAAATATGGTTTTACAAGGGGTTGTAAAGGCTTTGCACCCTTTTTAAAAAAAACTTAATCAGGCTAAAAAGGAGTCATTATGTTATCGAAAAAGGCGCTTAATATCAAACCTTCAGCGACATTAGCCATCACGGCAAAAGCCAAAGAGTTGAAAACAATGGATAAAGATATCATTAGCTTTAGTGTGGGAGAACCGGACTTTAAAACACCTTTATTTATAAGGGAAGCGGCAAAAAACTACATCGATAGAGGCCATATTCTATATACGGATGCATCGGGAACACCAACGCTTAAACAGACGATCTGCAATAAATTTAATCGACAAAATGGTCTTACATATACACCAAAACAAATTATTGTCAGTAGTGGTGCGAAACAATCGATCTATAATGCTTGTCAAGCGCTTCTGAATGAAGGCGATGAAGTCATTATTCCCGTACCTTATTGGGTGAGTTATCCGGAAATGGTGACTTTAAACGGTGGTGTACCTGTCTTTATTGAAGCCAAAGAAGAAAATGGCTTTAAAATCACAGCAGAAGATTTACAAAAAGCCATCACCTCAAAGACAAAACTGCTCATATTTAATTCCCCTTCTAATCCCACAGGGGCAATGTATCAGCGACAAGATTTAGAAGAACTGGCTGGGGTAATAGAACAATACGATAATCTTTATGTATTATCCGATGAAATATACGAAGAACTATCCTTTGATAATAGTAAGATGGTTAGCATCGCATCTATTAGCGATACCATGTACAAGAAAACCATTGTCATCAACGGTGTGAGCAAAGCTTACGCCATGACGGGATGGCGGATCGGTTATGCCGCAGGAGATGAAACGATTATTAAAGCTATGGCGAATATTCAAAGTCACTCCAGTAGTAACCCCAATACCATTGCCCAATATGCAACGGAAGTCGCCCTCTCCGGTGACCAATCTTTTATTGGTGAAATGGTTAATGAATTTGAAAAGCGCCGTGACTATATCGTTGCAGCGGTGAATGATATTCAAGATATCAGTTGTATCAAACCGGGCGGAGCCTTCTATGTCATGGTTAATTGTACAAAACTCTACAAGAAGATGTACCGTGGGGAAGCCATAGGAGATTCAAAAAGGCTCTCTAGGATCCTCTTAGAAGAAGCCGGTCTTGCCACAGTCCCCGGTGCAGAATTTGGTGCCGATGACTTTATCCGCATGAGTTACGCCACCAGTATTGAACTGATTGAAGCCGGTGTAAAACGGCTAAAGACTTTTGTAGAATCACTCTAAAAGGAGATTTTTATGGATAACCGTACTTTTATACATCCGCTATCTGAGCGTTATGCCAGCGAAGAAATGCAATTTATTTTTAGTAATCAAAACAAGTTTAGTATCTGGAGAAGATTATGGGTGAGCTTGGCTGAAGCAGAAAAAGAATTAGGCCTTCCCATCACCGACGAACAAATTGATCTTCTCAAAGCAAAAATAGAAGATATTGATTTTGATTTGGCAGCAAAATACGAAAAAGAATTACGCCATGACGTCATGGCCCACGTCCATACATATGGCGATCAATGCCCTGAATCAAGGGGAATCATTCACCTGGGTGCAACCAGCGCCTATTGTCAAGGTAATGGTGACATTATTCAGATCAAAGAAGCCATGGAATTAATCGAATTAAAACTGGCCAATTTACTAAATCGTCTTTCGGCCTTTGCCATGGAAACAAAAGGAATCACCACACTGGGATTTACCCATTTTCAACCGGCACAACTTACGACGGTAGGCAAAAGGGCAACCCTTTGGATGTACGATTTTTATCAAGATTTAGTAGAAATTAAGAATAGAAAAGAAAGCATGGCCCTCCGTGGTGTCAAAGGTACAACGGGGACTCAGGCCAGTTTCTTAAAGCTCTTTGATGGCGACCACGATAAAGTCAAACAACTGGAACAAAAAGTAGCCGACAAAATGGGCTTCTCCAATGTGTATCCCGTCACAGGGCAAACGGAGCCAAGAAAAATGGATTTTTATTTGTTAAGTCCTTTAGTAGGTCTTGCACAATCGGCCCATAAGATGACGAACGACATGCGCCTGTTGCAGCATAAGAGAGAATTAGAAGAACCCTTCGGGAAAAACCAAATCGGCAGTAGTGCCATGGCATACAAGCGCAATCCCATGCGCAGTGAGCGTGTGGCCAGTATTGCGAGGTATATCATCAATAACATCCAAAATCTCTCTGTAACTGCAAGTACCCAGTGGCTTGAGCGGACCTTAGATGATAGTGCCATTCGCCGTATGACCATTAGCGAGATGTTCTTAGCCGCCGATGGAATCCTTGACATCCTCATCAATATTGCCAGCGATATCAGCGTCTATCCAAAAATCATCCAAAAACACGTTGCAGAAGAACTCCCCTTTATGATTACAGAAAACATCATCATGGAAGCAGTAGAAAAAGGAAATGACCGCCAATTGGTCCATGAAAGAGTCCGTATTCACTCCATGGAAGTCAGTAAGAATATCAAAGAAGAAGGATTGAGTAATGATCTTCTTCTTAGAATCAGCACAGATAAAGAAATTAATGTCTCCATGACAAAAATTCAAGAAATCATTGCCAATACTTCGCTAACCGGTAGGGCAGAAGAACAAGTAACTGAATTTTTGGATGAGTATATCACTCCAATTCTAAAAGACTATGAAGGCAAGTTATCCTTGTCTGTGGATCTTAAAGTATAATCACAAAAAGGCAGTCAAACTGCCTTTTTTTATCCTCTTTATATCAGGAGAATTTTATGAACAAAAGACCAATTGCCACTATTACACTACAATCAGGAGAAAAAATCCTGATAGAGCTTTATCCGGAAGAAGCACCCAATACGGTCAATAGTTTTATTTATATGGCTGAAGAAGGCGTCTTTCAAGGCGAA